>DKFO01000082.1:9614-38352 GCA_002452835.1 Candidatus Atribacteria bacterium UBA6794
CTGAAAACTATTTATCACCCTCACCTTCCCTCTCCCTTCTAAGGGAGAGGATTAGGATTAGGGTCTTAAAATAATAATTGGTCATAACTAAAAGCGATTATAACCAAGATTGCATTATATAATAAATTACTGCCTTTGGCAATTAAATTTTATTTTATGGTTTTTACCTTCTACTTAATCTGTCTGCTCAATTTCTCCCTATTAAACCCATAGCTTTGATCAAGGCAGCCTGGTTAGTATTATAATTGTATAAAGCAGCTAAGTGATTAGTTTCGGCTTCTATGAGGGCACTTTGCGCATCAATTACCTCAGTATTGGTAGCAATCCCTTCATTATATTTAACCTGAGCAATTCGAAAGCTTTCCTGAGAATCTATAATCCCCTGTTCGGTAACTTTAATTAATTTTTCGGCTTCCTTCATCTTGAGATAAGCAGAACGTACTTCAAATTCTATCAGTTGCTCAATTTGCTCTTCACTTTGATCTACCTGAGAAAGATTTAGCTCAGCCTGTTTTATCTTCGCTTTATTTACCCCACCATCAAAGATAGGAACTTCACCTATGACTGCTACTTGCCAGCCTGTTAATCCTGATTCCATACTCATAACTACCTGCGGTTTTTTATTACTTTTGGCGATATCTACCAGGCCTTCCATTATAAATTTCTGCAGGCTAATATTTTGAATTTCCGGCCGGTATAGTCTGGCAGATTCTAACGCTTCTTCCAGAGTAATTTCGTTAGCCTCATAGGAAAGGTTATCCTCCAGTTGAATTTTAGTTTCTAATTCAATCCCCATGACGGAATTTAAATTATAAACTGCTAAATCATAACCATTTTCAGCTCTAATTAGATTATGTTCCAAATTAGAAAGTTGCGATTTAATCCGATTTAAATCAATGGGAGCAATCATTCCTGCTGCCAGTAGGGACTGGGCAGTTTCCAGATGTGCCCTAATTTGAGTTAAAGCCTGTTCACTTACTCTTTTCAATCCCTCTGCCTGTAATATTCCATAATAAGCCTGAGTTACCTGGTAGACTATTTCCTGTTTCTTTTGTTCTAATTCATTTAGGGCAATAGTTTGTTGAGCCTCTGCCTGCTCAACCAAAGTATCAAGCTTCCCACCACTATATAATACTTTAGTAATATTTACGGAAATAAGAGGCACACCATAGCCAGAGGAGAAAAGATAACTAAAATCACCCTGGGCAATACTTTCCACATCTGGTGCTTCATTCATTCTAATATAACCACCCTGAAATTTGGCATTTATTTTGCTAGCACCTTTAGCTTCCTTAACCTGTTCTTCTTTTACTTCCACTGAGCTGGCGGCAATACGATAGCCCAGATTATTTTCCAGGGCTATCTTGATACATTCTGCTAAATTTAGACTTAGTGTTTCAGAAGCATGTATCTCATTATTTAATGAAAAAGGAGATAGAACTACTGTTACTATCAATACTATCAATAAAATTGATAAGTTAATTTTACTGTGCTTACTATGACTAAAAATCACCATAATCAAACCTCCTATTATCCTAAATTTATTATCCCTCAATATTCTCAATATATAGTAATATTATATTACTTATCGTTTTTTTTATTATCATTTTCTATTTTTTTCATTTTTTTCCAGACCTTTAAAGCCTCTTCAGGACTATTAACATGTACCTCACCAAAGACATGAGGATGGCGTCGGATAAATTTTTCTTTTGCTCCCCTTAATACCTGGCAATAATCGAATAGTCCCGCTTCATAAGCTATCTGGATCTCTAACAAGATATCCATCAATAAATCTCCCAGCTCCTCACCTAAATTTTGGTAATCCTCTTTCTCAACTGCTTCTTTTACTTCCTGTGCCTCTTCTATTAAATTAGCTACCATAGATTGGAGTGTTTGTTTTTTATCCCAGAGACATCCTTGCGGACCTCTTAGCCGGGTAACAATAGCAATTAGTTCCGAAAATAATTTTTGTTCTTCGTGGTACATTTCACAAGATATTCAGGGGAGGTATCCCCTGAAACCCCTCAATTAAAATACAATTCCAAGTAAATGCTATCTTGTTTTGCAAACAAGATATTCAAGGGGAATACTTCCCCTTGACAACCCCTTAAAAAAATACATTAATAAAGAAATTCTATCTTGTTTTGCAAACAAGATATTCAGGGGAGGTATCCCCTGAAACCCCTCTCCTGTTAGTATTGAGTATCTAGTATTTAGTATATAGTGTAAATTTTTGATAAAAATACAGAAAAATACCTTACAAGTAAATTCTATCTTGTTTTGCAAACAAGATATTCAGGGGAGGTATCCCCTGAAACCCCTCAATTATTAGTATTGAGTATATAGTATTTAGTATATAGTAAATTCTAAATAAAAAATAAAGAGCTTAGTTGGTATAAATCAGAAATTCATTAAATTATTAACATAATTTAATCAGGGGAAGTATCCCCTGAAACCCCTCAATTATTAGTATTGAGTATCTAGTATTTAGTATATAGTTTAAATGTTAGTTAAATAATAAAGAAAATTCCTTTTAAAGAAAATATATCTTGTCTTGCTAAATTTTTTATAACAAATCAATCCCTTATCTTGAGGTATAGGAATTATTGAAATTCCGATACTATAAAATATTATCATATTACCATAAATCTATATTTTTTATTATACATTATATTTAATACTTAGTTAATATTATAGTAGTTAAGTCTTAAAAACATTTAAACAAAATATAAAATTTTTATAAAAAAAGTATGGATTAATCTATTTTAAACTTTTTTATTTTCTATGTCAGGGGGACGGTTCTTTTGACACTAGTCAAAACTATCTCTCCAGCATTATTTCTGCTCACTTCTATTTATTATACTGAAAACTGCGAACTGACCACTATAAACTTTCTTTTTATTCCTACAGCATCTTAACAATATAGCTAGCATACCCGTCATACTTTATACCATTTATACTATTTGGTCATTGCGAGGGGAGCACTCAATATTGTTTGAGTGCTTTCCGTGGCAATCTCATACCATTATTGCCCACATCTTCTATCTGAAAACTGATAACTATAAACTGAAAACTTTTTTATAATCCTGCGGGTAGAAGTGAATGAGATTGCTTCGTCGCTTCGCTTCTCGCAATGACAGAATCGTATAAAGTATTACGTATAACGTATATCGTTAAAATTAGTAGCTGGTTGCCAGTCGTTAGTCGTTGGTATCTGGTGGCATTTAGTCTATCTATTCTTATTGCCTTTTACTTATTACTGATTACTCATTACTTATTACTCATTACTGAATTTAAACTTTATCTGAAAACTGACAAATAGTCCAAAGATTGTCAAAAGAACCGTCCCTATGACACTCTATGACACTCATAGTTGTTCTAAAAAAGCAAGACTTTGTTGGAGAATATGATTAGTATTAACAGCATGACCAGTATTTTTGGCAGTCAATTTTAGTTCATAATTAATACCTTTCTGTTGTTGTGTTATATATTTATTGGGGTGCGACTTAATAAATTTTTTTACTTTATACTCTATAGGCGAGCCAACTTGATATTTAAGGGAAAAATAATGAGGCGTTATCCTGACCTTAGTAATCCCTTGATTTTTTAATTTTAATTTTAGGCCAATAACAAGCAATAAATTTTCCACTTCTTCAGGATAAGGACCATAAATATCCTGTAGCTCTTTTCTAATATCCATTAGTTCTGCTTCTGTTTTTATCTGACTCAATTTTTGGTAATAACTAACTCTTAGCTCCGGATTAGCAATATAATATTCTGGAATATAACTGCCCAGCTTAACTTCAATTTCAGGTTCTTTTTCCTGAAAGCTGGTAGCGGCAGAATCAGTCTGGAGCAACTGGTTAACACTATCCTGCAGTAACTGACAGTAATAATTGAAACCGACTTGGCTAACAAAACCATGCTGCTCGTTACCCAATAAATTACCAGCACCTCTTATTTCTAAATCTCGCATAGCCAGGCGAAAACCAGAACCTAAGTCACTAAACTCCTGAATAGCCTCCAACCGCTTTTTAGCATTATCAGTTAACATTACTTGGGAAGGATAAAGTAGATAAGCATAAGCCCTTCGATCACTGCGACCAACTCGTCCTCTAAGCTGATATAGTTGTGCTAAACCAAATTGATGTGCATCATCAATAATAATGGTATTAACATTAGGAATATCCAAACCAATCTCAATGATGGTAGTACAAAGCAAAACATCATACTTCCGATTCAGAAAATCAATCATGATATTCTCCAACTGCTCCTCTGGCATCTGACCATGAGCTATGACAATTCTGGCTTCCGGTAGCAGAAGTTTTAACTTTTCATAAACATTATCAATATCCTGCACTCGATTATGAACATAATATACCTGGCCTCCTCTTTCCAACTCTCTTCTTATTGCCTGCTGAATAATTTGGTCTGTTTTTTCTCTAAAAAAAGTAACAATAGGTAGACGTAATTCTGGCGGGGTATTGATAATACTCATCTCTCTTACCCCGGTTAATGAGAGATACAGAGTTCTGGGAATAGGAGTAGCAGTTAAGGTAAGAGAATCTATCTGTTCTTTTAATTTTTTTATCCTTTCTTTATGGGAAACCCCAAAACGTTGCTCTTCATCCACCACCAGTAAACCAAGGTCCTTAAATGCTATGTCCGACTGAATAAGGCGATGGGTGCCAATAATAATATCAATATTACCTTTTTTCAAATTAGCAATAATCTCCTGCTGTTCTTTCTTAGACCTGAATCTGGAAAGCATCTCAATTTTCACTGGAAAAGTCTTCATTCTTTCTCTAAAATTCTCCCAGTGTTGTTGAGCCAGAATGGTAGTAGGAGCAAGAACTGCTACCTGTTTACTATCCATCACTGCTTTAAAAGCCGCTCTAATTGCTATTTCCGTCTTGCCATAACCAACATCTCCACATATCAGGCGTTCCATAGGCTGGGCTGATTCCATGTCCTTTTTGACCTCCTGAAAGGCTTTTTCCTGATCTGGAGTTTCTTCAAAAGGAAAAGCCATTTCCAATTCCTGTTGCCAAACAGTATCATTAGAAAAAGAAAAACCAGGCATACTCCTTCTCCTGCGGTACAACTCATATAATTCCCAGGCTACCTTTTGAATAGATTCCTTTACTCTCCTTTTGGTTATCCCCCAGGAGCCATCTCCCAGGCGATTCAGTTTAGGTGGTGCCCCGTCCACACCAATATATTTGTGTATCAGAGACAATTGTTCTACCGGGACATAAAGTTCGTCAGAAGAGGCATATTTTATTAAAATATAATCCTTGCGAATACCTTCGGTAAAGCGTGATTTAATACCAGCATAACAACCAATACCATGGTTGATATGAACCACATAATCTCCCATTTTTAATTCATCTATTTGATAAAATGGTTTACCCTGAAATCTGTGAGGTTTATACCTCTTATCTCTTTCCTTCCCAAATATTTCCTGTTCGGTAATAAAAGCAAGATTTAAGGAGGGAATGGAAAAACCATAATTAACCTGTCCATAACTCAAACATATTGTTCCAGCTTCCAAATCTACTTCTGGTAAAGCTGTTAATTGATAGCCGGTAAAACCACGGTCCTCCAATATCTCTGCTAACCGTAATGCTCGCCCTTGATTACCGGTTAAAACCAGAATATTCTTCTTTTCCTGCTGCCATCTTCTTAAATCTTCAAAAAATAAATCTAAATTGCCAAAATAATTTTGAGCAGGTTCAGTTACTATTTGATATTCTGTGTAACCAGCTATGCTTTCTCCCTGCTGTCTATCCTGGTGATTATGATTAGCAATCCATTGTTCTATAATCACTAACCGCTTTTTTTGATAAAGTAATTCTTTAAGCTGCTTCCAGCTTAAGTAGTAATATTCTGGTGGTAATAAATCTTTATCGGCACTCTTCTGTTTTTCCCAAAAACATTGCTGGCATTCCCTTTCAAAATCCTGTACACTCTTTTCCAAGTCGGCAAAGTTTTGAATAAAAATATCAGTTTCAGCCGGTAAATAATCAAAAAAAGAGCTCACTGCTCTCTCATTTTTATCCGAGGGAGAATATAATTCTCTCTGAGGAAGAAGCAATATTTCCTCAATTTTTTTAATGGAACGTTGTGATTCTAAATTAAAAAAGCGCAATGACTCTATTTTATCACCATTTAATTCTATTCTTACTGGGTTTTCTTCAGTAAAGGGAAATAAGTCTATAATCCCGCCTCGCTGACTGAATTGCCCCGGTGATTCAATCATTACTGAATGCTGATAACCTTGCCTGATAAGATAATCAAGAAATAATTCCATTTTTAATTCTTTTTCTCGTTGTAAGGACCAAAATTGCCTGCTAAAATCGTCTGGTGATACCATTTTAGTTAAAATGGCACGATAACTGCTCACTATTATAATGGGTAAGGATTCGCCTGATTGGTTCTGCTGAGGGAAGTTTTGTGGAGTGAACTGCTTAATATTTATTAAGTGAGACAGAATCTTAATTCTCTCTCTTACAATTTGGGGATCAAGTTGAAGATCCTCATAAGGTAGAATTTCATAAGGAGGAAAGAGAAAAATATGCTTATTTTCCTGCTCACCAGTAAAACTGAAAAGGTCCTGGTAAAAATGTAAGGCGTCTTCAGTATTGTTAGTTAAAAAAAGTAATACCGAATCAAATTTAACTTGCCTAATCAGAGAAGCAAAGAAAAAAGAGAGGGTGCTTCCCAGTAATCCTTTTATATTTATTATATTTATATTTATAGGCACTTCCTTCTTTTGCTCAGTCCTAAAATCATTTAAGAGTTGGGTATAGACCGTATTTTTTTCCCATAAATTTTTTAATTTCATTTGATTACACCAAAAAAAGAAAAAACTTTGAATTTAATTAAAGAAGAGGGAGAGGGGTAAGATATTCAAGGGGAAAGATCTCTCTTTAATATCCCTTAAATATCCCTGAATTAAGATCTAATATTTATTTGTCTTTTGAATATTTCTTCTTTACTATTTTTTACAATTTTTTACCATAAATACTATCGAGCAAGAATGGCAGCCAACTGGTACATAGATTTACGCAATTTTCTCCGCTGGGATAATACTTCCTCCAGTGGAATAGCCTTCGTGTCATTTCCTACTAAACCAACCATATGATGATAATTTTTCTTTAACAATTGTACTACTGCTTCCGCTCCTAATCGACTTCCCAAAATACGGTCAAATACAGAGGGAGAACCACCTCGCTGCAGATAACCAAGTATAGTCACTCTCATTTCGAAGCCAATTCTATCTTCCATAAATTTTCCAATTTCATAGGAACTTCCTGCCCCTTCTGCCACTATTACAATACAATGAGTTTTGCCCCTTTGGTAGCCTTTCCTTAATTTATCGCTTATCTCTTCTAAGTCAGCAGGAAATTCTGGCACAATAACCGCTTCCACTCCCCCGGCAATACCACTCATTAAGGCAAGATATCCTGAATTTCTACCCATAACCTCAATAATAAATGCCCTTCTATGAGATGAAGCAGTATCTTTGATTTTATCAATTGCTGAAATAACCGTATTTAAAGCTGAGTCAACACCAATAGACATATCAGTACCATAGATATCATTATCAATGCTGGCCGGGATACCAACGACTGGTATTCCCTCCTGTTGATAAAGATCAAGTGCACCTGCCAGGGAGCCATCACCACCTATTACTACCAGGGCTTCAATTTTATTTTCTTTTAAAATACTGGCAGCTTTATTTACCCCGGTTTTAGTTTTATACTCACTACTACGGGAAGTCATTAATAAAGTGCCACCGTGCTGCATAATTCCCCCTACACTCTTTAAGTTTAGGGGTAAGAATTTTTTTTCTAATAATCCCTGGAATCCATTTTGTACTCCCAACACTTCCAGCTGGTGGTATAATCCAGTACGGACTACTGCTCGAATAGCAGCATTCATTCCTGGAGAATCTCCTCCACTGGTTAAAACTGCAATTTTTTTTATCATCTTTATCAACCTGAGTTATTTAATCTTACTGATTATCTACGCGATTGTATTTTCTCATGGCAAATTCTAAACCTGAGTTTAATATATCTTCTACTGCTGCAACCGCCCGAATAATAATATCCTCCACCATCTGTTCCTCTTCTGGCAAGAAATGCGATAAGACAAAATCGGGGTAATCTAAATGCTCTAATTGGCTATCATTTCTTATTCCAATACGCATTCTTGGTATTTCTTCAGATTTCAGACTGCTAATAATAGATTCCAGGCCATGATGCCCACCGGCACTTCCTTTTTTTCTTATCCGTATCCTTCCCAGAGGTAAGTAAAAATCATCATGGATAATGAGCAATTGACTATTATTAATATGATAATAATCAGTAATCTCTTTCACTGCTCTACCACTAAGATTCATATAGGTCTGTGGTTTGACTAAAATGAGGTCCTGTGCATTATAGGTATAATCTAGAATTTGGGCTAGAAACTTCTTTTTCCATTTTATTTTAGAGCCAGTAATCTGAAGAGCAAATCTATCTATAATTCGAAATCCGATATTATGTCTGGTAAATCTATATTGAGCACCCGGATTCCCTAAACCCACTAATATTTTCACATTACCACAACCTTAGCTTAATTGAGATTAGCCTATGAGCCTATGCTTTCTCTTCCTGTCCTGGAACCTTTGCTTCTTTAGTTTTTGCCTTTGCCTCAACTTCGCCTTCTGTTACTTCTTCAGCCACTTTTTCAGTAACCACTTCCTCAGCCTTGGTAGGTGCTACTACTGAGGCTACAGTGCGGTCAACATCGGTGAGAAGTTTAACACCTTTGGGCAAAGTAATATCCTGTAAAGTTATAACATCATTGAATCCCATTTCGCTGATATCAATGGTAATAGCCTCTGGTGCATCTCCCGGGAGACATTCTACTTCCACCTCTCGTAAAGAAATATCCAGTATTCCACCCTCTTTAATTCCCTTTGGCTCTCCTTCCAGAATAAGGGGCACTGTTAAGGTTACTTTTTCTTCCATAGTAACACCATAAAAATCAAAATGATTAATTCTTTTTTGTAATGAGTCGTACTGGAAATCCTTTATCACCGCTAAACGGGTTATTTCCTGATTTTCATTGGTCTTAATCTCGAGGTCAATAATACCATGAGCATGTTTTTTATTAGACAAAAACCGAAACAGTTCTTTCTCTGGCAATTTTAATAAGATATTATTTTTATCATGGGGGGAATAAAAAACACCAGGAACATATCCTGTTTTTCTTAGCTTTTTACTTTCCTCTTTTCCACTTTTATCTCTTTTTTCTACTTGTAACTTGATTCGCTCCATAATTAGTTTACTTTTACCTCCGCATCTTATTTTATTTTGTTATTATTTTTTATTATTTTCGTAATTTTTATTCACAAGATATTCAAGGGGAATTCTTCCCCTTGAGATCCCCTTAAAGAAAATACAATTCAGGGAAATGCTATCTTGTTGTACCAACAAGATATTCAGGAGACTCCGCCCCCTGAAACCCCTCAATTATCAGTATTGAGTATCTAGTATTCAGTATATAGTTTAAATGTTAGTCAAAAAATAAAGAAAAATATCGTACCAAGAAATGCATATCTTGTCTTGCTAAATTTTTTATAACAAATCAATTCCTTATCTTGAGTTATAGGATCATTGAAATTCCTATACTGCAAGATATTCAAGGGGAAAGATTCCCCTCTTGAGAGGGGTGTCCCGAAGGGACGGGGTATTCCCCTTACGAACCCCGGTAATAACTTCCGACTAGCAACTGTATTTAAACGATATACGTTATACGTAATACGATATACGATTTTGTCATTGCGAGAAGCGAAGCGACGAAGCAATCTCATTCACTTCTACTCGCAGTATTATAAAAAGTTGTCAGTTTTCAGTTTTCAGAAAAAAGATGCGGGCACATGGTACGAGATTGCCACGCCCGCTCCTTGCCCCTTAACTGATATTAAGTTAAGAGGCAAGAGGTGGACTCGCAATAACATCTTATCTTAATAGTTTTCTTATATAGTATTAGAATTTCTTAAAGTTTCAATACTATAAATGCCTTCTTATTAATATAATTCATACTTATCAATTGCCAACAATTTATTTATCTAAATAAGGCACTGATGGATTGATTATAATGAATACGCTTTATTGCTTCTGAAAACAACTTTGCTACTGATAATACCTTAATACATGGCAATTGTTTTTCTGGAGAAACGGGAATAGTGTTAGTAACCACTACCTCCTGAAACAATTTTTCCTGCCAGAATTTTTCCAAACGTTCTCTTGCTGGGTGAGCAAAGATAGGATGAGTGGCACATACCAAAACCTCTTTGGCACCAGCATCTAATACCGCCTGACTTCCCTTAATAATGGAACCAGCAGTGTCTATCATGTCATCTACTATAATGGCAGTTTTACCTCTAACTTTTCCTACAATATGCATTATCTCCACATTAGTATCAGAAGCACGGTATTTATCTATAATGGCAATCGGCTTATTTAAATAACCAGCAAAATTCCTGGCTCGGGCAGTTCCTCCAACATCAGGAGAAACTACTACAGCCTTCGATAAATCTTTTGCTTTAAAATAATCTGCCAGGATGGGAGCAGCTTCCAGATGATCGACTGGTATATCAAAAAAGCCTTGAATCTGTCCTGCATGTAAGTCCATAGTCAAAATACGATTGGCACCTGCTTTTACTAACAAATTGGCAATCAGCTTGGCTGTAATCGGCTCTCTGGGGCGAGTCTTCCTATCCTGCCTAGCATAGCTGTAATATGGTATTACCGCTGTAATCCTCTCCGCAGAGGCACGGTGAAGGGCGTCAATTATTATCAGCAATTCCATAAGATGTTCATGAACTGGATGGCAGGTTGGCTGGATAATAAATACATCTTGCCCTCTAACATTTTCGTCAATTTTTACCTGTATCTCCCCATCTGGAAACCTGGATACCTCAGCTTTACCAAGTGGTATGCCTAAATGGGCTACAATTTCTTCAGCTAATGCCGGATTGGCATTGCCAGAAAATATCTGCATTTCTCTCTTATCACAGGTAATCAAATCTTGCCTCCTCATCTGTTCTTATTTTTTTTCTGGTTATTATTCTTATCTTTATTCTTGTTTCTATTCTTATCTTTCTGGGTAACCCAGTCTAAAATATTTTTCTGTCTGGACCTGGCAATTCCCAAACTCTGGGCTGGCACATCCTGGGTAATAGTAGAACCAGCTGCAGTATAAGCATCCTGGCCGATAGTGACTGGAGCTACTAAGGCATTATTACTGCCGATAAATACCCCATCTTCAATAGTGGTGGGATTCTTCTTTTTTCCGTCATAATTACAGGTAATCGTTCCAGCCCCAATATTAACCTTTTTTCCCAGGGTTGCATCACCTAAATAAGTTAAATGACCAACTTTACTGCCTTCACCAATAAACGTTTTCTTTATTTCTACATAATTTCCAATTTTTACCTCATCTCCAATGGTACTGGCAGGTCTGAGATGGGCATAAGGTCCAATTATTACCTTGTTACCTATTTGACTTTGTTCCACCATTGAGGAAAAAATTCTGGATTGATCCCCAATCAGACTATGCACAATATGAGAGTAAGGACCAATATGACAATTACTTCCTATTTTGCTACCGGTTGTGATAATGGTAAAGGGATAAATAATAGTATCTTCCCCTATTTGTACCTCTTTTTCAATAAAAGTGCTGGCTGGGGCAATAATAGTAACACCACGAGACATATGGTCTAAAGCATTCCTATAATACACTATTTGCGAAACCTGGGAAAGGTCTTCTCGGGTATTTATGCCTATTATTTCTTGACAGTCTTCCACAGAAACACTCCCCACCAGATAGCCTTGCTCTTTTAATATTTTAATAACATCAGTTAAATAATATTCTTTCTGATAATTATTTTTATTCACTAAGGATAAGGCCTTAAACAATTCTTTACTATTAAAACAATAAATTCCGGCGTTAATCTCCTTAATTTCTTCCTGCCCTTTTTTTAAATCGCTCTGCTCTACAATATCTATTATTTCTCCAACCTGATTTCTTATTACCCGTCCATAGCCTGCTGGATTTTCCAGTTTAGCAGTTAATAAAGTAGCTACCACAGGGTGATTCAGGTGGTAGTTTACTATTTTCTGTATGGTGGACTGTTGTAATAAGGGGACATCAGCAGATAAAACTAAAATAATACCGGAAAAATCAGTTAAATATGGTTTCACTTCCTCTAATGCCTGAGCAGTACCGAGTTGCCTTTTCTGATAAACATAAATGACCTCTTCATCAATACTTTTTATTATTTCTTTTACTTCTTCAGCTTGATAACCAAGAACTACCATTCTTTTTTTTATTCCCAGAGCTTTAGTGAGTGCTAAGGAATAGGAGATCATGGGAACTCCAGCAACTAGATGTAAAACCTTGGGCAGAGAAGATTTCATTCTTTTGCCCTGGCCAGCAGCTAATATAACCGATATTATATTTCTCATAATACTATCCTACCAAATAATTTTTTTGAAAAATCAATATGGTTTTCAGTTAAAAAGTTGTCAGTTATTGGTTCTCAGTTTTCAGACCAAAGATATGGGCATCATGGTATGCTATTATCACCCTCACCTCACCTCTCCCTTCTAAGGGAGAGGAGTAGAGTGGGAGTGTTAGTATTGTTAGTATATTAATATTACTATTATACTTATTATATATTATATACTTATTTAAGATAATTGCTTTTTTAAAGAATATCGGAATTGCTGGGCAATTACGATATCCAAGAGGAAAGATTCCCCTCTTGAGAGGGATGTCCCGAAGGGACGGGTGTTCCCCTTGACCACCCCTATAATAACTTCCGACAAGCAACTGTATTTAAACGATATACGTTATACGTAATACGATATACTATATTCACCCTCACCTCACCTCTCCCTTCTAAGGGAGAGGGATATGGTACTGGAATATCATAGTATTAAAACGATATACGTTATACGTAATACGATATACGATTTTGTCATTGCCAGGAGCCAATTCAGTAATAAGTAAACAGTAATGAGTAATAAGTAATAGGCAAACTAAATGCCAGATACTAACGACCAGCGACCAACGACTAATTTAAACGATATACGTTATACGTAATACGGTATACCATTTTGTCATTGCGAGAAGCAAAGCGACGAAGCAATCTCATTCATTTACACCCTCAGTACTTCAGTATTAATGAAAAGTTTCAGTTATTGGTTCTCAATTTTTAGACCAAAGATGCCGGTATAATAATAGTATGAGATTGCCACGGGGAGCACTCAAATAATATTGAGTGCTCCCCTCGCAATGACCTTTTGCTTTGGTAGCTTATCTTCTATTATTAAAATTGCTTTAAATCTCTAATATTAGACGACATATCTTGGCTGGGGTGGAAGGATTCGAACCTCCGATGAGGGAGCCAAAGTCCCTTGCCTTACCGCTTGGCTACACCCCAATCATCTCTTTATTAGTTTAGTTAAAACGATAAATCAGCAACAAAGTAGATAATTACATTTCTTCTTTTTCTGTTTCCATTGATTCCAAATCGTCTGAATACTCTGCGCTGCTATTTGTTTGCATCTTACTTGTCTCTGAAGTTCCGCCACTAGCTTTAGCTTCCTGCTCGGTTGCTTGGTATTCTTTCAAAACTGCATTTTGAATCATTTCTCTGACTTCAGTATTAATAGGATGAGCTATATCCTTATGATTTCCATTGGGTAATAATTTGCTCGGCATCGCTACAAACATACCCTTTCTACCATCAATTATTCTCAAATCATGAACTACAAAGGAATCATCAAAAGTAATTGATACATAAGCTCTCAATTTTCCATCAGTCTGTATTCTTCTAATTCTCACATCAGTAACTTGCACTTGCTTACACCGCCTTTATGTTTTTTTATTTTTTTCTGTATCCAAATTCATATTATTACCTTATCTAAAACATACTACATTCACACTTAATCATCACTGTTTTAAGTTACTTACTAATAAATAATACTATTTTCCAATTTCAAAAGATAATCTCCCACTGCTACATATTTTCATTTACCTCCTGTTTTATCACATGGTAGTAACAAGATAATCAAGGGGAAGACTTCCCCTGAAACCCCTCAATTATCAGTATTGAGTATCTAGTATTCAGTATATAGTTTAAATGCTAGTAAAAAATAAAGAAAAATACCTTTCAAAGAAATTCTATCTTGTTTTAGCAACAAGATAGGTAAGGGGAATGCTTCCCCTTTCCCTGAACCAGACTTATTAAAAAAGAAACACAGCAAAAAATAATTGCTGTGCTGAAAATTAATCACTATTAATCAGCTTAAAAATATACCTTAATCTTAATATTACAGTCAATAACCTTTGTGCCTTCATAAGCTTATCTATTTTTTAGTCAATCTTTTTATAGCTGGTCAAATTTTATCACGCCATATACTTATTTGTCAAAAAACTTTTATTTTTTAGTAAAAAGAACTGCAAGAGAATTTTCAATGGACAGTTTCCAATTCCCCAATAAAGGCTAAGATCAAACATATGGTCAAATGTTAGAATATAACTATATTAGATTAGTAGTTGATTAGTAGTTTTATATTAAACTAAAAACAGAAAACCAAAAACTGAAAACCAATATTTAATTAATTCAAGACTACCTACTATCTCAAAATATTTTTTAAGGCAACAGACAGTCGGGCAAACTCCTCTAAGCCAAATTTTTCTCCTCTCTGGTTTATTTTTATTCCTGATTCTGCTAAGACCTTTTCTAATCTATCTTTTTCTAAGTGATCACCAAAATATAATTTCAAGGCATTATTAATACTCTTTCTTCTATGCTGAAAAATGGCATGAACTAAATCAAAAAACAAGACTTCATCTTCCACCTTAATTGCTGGTTTATTCAAAAATCGAATTCTGATAAGCAGGGAATCTACTTCTGGTCTGGGTAAAAAAACCTCTGGCTTTACCAGGTGAATCTTTTCCACTTGAGCATAATAATTCGCTATTACTGATAGTAAGCCATAATTTTTATCGCCCGGTTTTGCTAATATACGCTCAGCCACCTCCTTTTGCACCATTACCACTGCCATCTTTAACATGGTATGCATTTCCAATATTTTTCTTAATAAGGGAAGGGAAATGGAGTAAGGTAAATTGCCCACTAATTTTTCTATATGGTAACCTTCCTGCTTTTTTTGCTTTAAAAAGCTGGGCAAATCAAAAGTTAAAATATCCTGATATATTACCGTAACACCATCCTGATAAGGAGAAAGAATATCATCTAATATTACCTTGAGGCGGGTATCTTTTTCTATAGAAAAAACATGCCGCACAGCAGGAATCAAGGCTAAGGTTAGTGACCCTAAACCAGTACCAATTTCCAAGATCGACTCTTCTTTCTTTAAGTTTAGGGAATCAACAATAATGGCATTAATATTATTATCAATAAGGAAATTTTGTCCCAATTTTTTCTGGGGATGAAATTGATACTTTCTTAGATATTCTATAGTCTTGGTGGGAGAAAGAAAATAAATGGGAGGTAAAAATTGCATAAGTAACACCTTTAGAAAATAATTATGGTAAATTAGGTAAAAATTATTAAGGAGCCGGCGATCTGAGTTGAACAGACAACCTACGGATTACGATTCCGTTGCTCTACCAATTGAGCTACGCCGGCATAACCTCTTTGTTTTTTTATTTTATCATACTTTTAAGTTATTGCACCTTTACTTTTTTCCCTGAATAATTCTTTTATTTTTTTAATGCTTCCCACTGTAAATTTTTCAACCTGCTCAGCGGGCACCCGGCCTATCTATTAAGACCTAAGCTACCTCTCCAACAAAAAACTCCTTGCTAAAGAAAAAGAAAAGGAGTAGAATATAAAAAAATTAAAGAGATAAAGGAGAAGTTATTGTGGATATTAAAGATTATACCCGAGAAATGGCTGATCGGAGGTTTGCTGCTTTGGAAACTTTAAAGACTATTACTGAGTGGCTAAGTGCTACTAAACCCACTGCTTTTTTGGAAAAAGGAGCCCCGGTCGGTGATGATCAGGCCAGAGAGATATGGCGGAGGTGGGTTGATGCCTATAGTGATTTATTTGAAAAGACCAAGGTTATACCTGATTTACTGATTGAGGATGTAAAGAAACTCTATGCCAGCGAAAAGAGAACATCTGCGAGCCAGTAGAATTTTATTGGGAACTCAAACCCCAGTAGTGCATGATCTTTTGGAGCTAGCAGTGAGACGATCGGGAATAGAACACGGTTATCTATTTTCTAACTCAGATTACTTAGCTATGATAGGCCAGCTGCTGGGACAAGAAGCCAAAAGAGAGGCTGTTTTGCATATTTTACAAGATTGGGGGATAGTTACTTCCGAAGATGTCGATCTTTTCTCTTCTTTTATTCCTTCTCGACGAAGACCTTAGGCTCGAAAAATTAAGCCTTGATATAGAAACAATTTAGTCTCATAATTTCTAAAGGGTAGTACGACCAAGATATTCAGGGGAAGTTTCCCCTGAAACCCCTTATTATCACTATTGAGTATACAGTATTTAGTATATAGTGTAAATTCTAATAAAAAAATAAAAAAAATGCCTTACACAAAGAAATACTATATTGTTTTGCAAACAAGATATTCAAGGGGAATCCTTCCCCTTGACAACCCCTGAAAGAACTTCCGACTAGCAACTGTATTTAAACGATATACGTTATACGTAATACGGTATACCTACCATATTCACCCTCACCTTACCTCTCCCTTCTAAGGGAGAGGATTAGAGAGGTGGTGTAAAAATATATTGTTTCTTANNTTATCTAAAAAGAGTATTTAATAGTATCAGAATTTTTTTGAAATTCCGATACTATAAAATAGAAGTTCTATCCACGAAATGGAGCCAGAGAAAGAAAAAGTCGGCTCGATATAAATTCTCTACATTCAATCTTAGTTCTTTCACCGCTTCCACATTTGGTAGAATATTTTTACGCTGGTATAAAAAGTCAAAGAGGGCTTTGGCTTTGGTATCTTTATCAATTTTTATGGAACATAATCTTTTGGCTCTTTTTTTCACAGGGTAGTTACCTGAGGAAACAACCCTACTTACTTTTTTACCTAAGGGGTAGTTACTTTTTTACCACCTAATAAGATCAATAAAAAGAAGAACAATCTCCCGAGATGGATTTACTTTTTTATTATTTGGAGAGATAAGGGAAAGAGTTTTTGGTCTCCAGTTTTTGGATTTTAGCTTAATAAAAGACCAGGAAGAATTCGATAAAACTTCCCTTTTTAATTTAAACAAACAAAATAATTTAAAATGCGGGTGCTTTTATAACCATTTCTGTTTTAAGATTAATCAAACTATCTTTCTCCGTTTAATAATCTCTCAAATGCCTCCAGGTTTCCCATTGCATCATTAACAGGATTATGGTCGTGTTGCGTAATCCGTAGTTTCTTCCACGAACTGGAATTTGTAAAATCTCCAACAAGCCCGGCGTAAAAATCGCCTATCCTTCTGGCAGAATGACCAAAAGGATTCCTACCAATGGTGCGCCAAAAACCATCGTTGATCCACTGCCAATCAAAGGCCGGATTATCGCTTATAAAGATTGGCCTTCCCCCTCTCGATACCCGAAGAATCCACCTCTCAAACTCTTCAAATACTTCTTTTTCCTCCTGCGGACTTTTACCCGACAATACTCCGTGGAAAGTAACTTTTGAGGGATAAGCTACTGCACCAAATTCAGTAAGTTTCCCGGTGCTTGGTGACTTACCGTTTGCCTCACAATCAACAAAAATTAAGTTTTTCGTATCTTTTTTTATCATATTTTGAAAAAACCTTAACAAAGTTTACATTATATCTCTGCTATCATTCTTCTTAAAATCTCTTTAATATTCTTACTCAAATTCTTTACCAGCTCAGGATTATCAATTAATGGCTCAAGATCAATACGAATACTCCTGGCATCAACCTTCATAATTACTGCCAGCAACTGTTCTTTAAGTTCCTCTTTATTGGTAATTCCTTCAAGGCAGCTGAAATTTGGCCTGATACCTTTTTCTAAATACCACAGCAAATCATAATAATCTCTCCCCTTTACTGTGGCTATAGTTTTCCCTGACTTATCAGTCTTTTCCCACTTTCTCATCAAAACAGCCCGGATCTTGGTAGCCATCAAAGTAGGTAAATCAAAAGTCTTAACTAACACTGTCTTATTAAATTTAAACAGAGGAATGGTTTCAATTTTATAACTGGTGCAAAAATCAAATTCCTTAAAAACTTCTATTTTCAAAAAAAGTAGGTCTGATTCACTTTTTCCAGCTAAACCTAGTTCGTGAAGTACAGGAAACTTTAAATAGATTCGGAATTTCTGGGATACTGCTTTTACTTTGAGGTCTGTATTTTTCTTAAAATACCTTTCTAAGTCTTCGGCTAATTCGGGAATATCTACTTTTTTCTTCCAATCCACAAAATCCAAATCTTCAGAGAGACGCGGCAGATGATGGCAATGACAAAGGCAAGAGCCGCCATAAAAAATTAGCTGACTATATTTGCTGTCGGCATAAATAAAATCCAAAACAAGAATCTGTAAATAATTCTTCAATAAATTCCGTTTAAAAACTTTGTTTTCGGAGGTAGAATCTCTTATTAACTTAGTTAAAAATGGCTTTATTAACTCCATATCTTAATCCAAAAGATAATTTAATATTTCTTTTAATTTTTTAGAGCCTTCTAAGGCAATGTACTCTTTCAATTCTTTAATATCCGCTCGATTTAAATTGTCTACATTCAATCTTAGTTCCTTCACTGCCTCCACATTGGGTAGAATATTTTTACGCAGGTATAAAAAGTCAAATAGGGCTTTGGCTTTGGTAGCCCTCAGGATAGAAAAACTGCTCTCTTCGAATATCTCAAAACCGCAAAAAAGCAATGGTTTAACTTTATGATATAAAAAATTACCCAGCTGGTTAATAAAAACAGCAGTCTTGTTCAGAGAAACAGAAGTCAGATTAACCGGAATTTCGGTGAGGATATTATAGCGATAAAGAATTGTTTCTAAACTAAGATAAGAAGGGGAATACAAAAAGTTGGCTAAAAAATCTGTAAATAATTCTATCTCGCCACGGTTTTTCATTCTTTCCACATAATTAGTAGTGGTGTAAATTCCCTTTTTTAAACGGACTAGTTTACCACTTTTCTGGTAACGATGCAGAACCAACCGAAGATAAGACTTACTTTCTTCCGCACCTAAAAAATCGTTAAAGGTAAAGACCGGCAGTTTCTCTGCTAACTCTATTATTATTTGACTTCTTTTTTTATCATTTCTCATAATTTACTAATATTGTAAATTATGAGAAATGCTTTGTCAAACATTACTGATCTATCTCTCTTTATCAATTTTTAGGGAACGAAATCTTTTAGCTCTTTTTTTCACAGGGTAGTTACCTGAGGTAACAACCCTACTTACTTTTTTACCTGAGGGGTAGTTACTTTTTTACCACCTAATAAGATCAATAAAAAGAAGAACAATCTTCCGAGATGGATTTACCTTTTTTATTATTTGGAGAGATAAAGGAAGGAGTTTTCGGTATTTGGTTTTTGGATTTTAGCTTAATAAAAGACCAGGAAGAATTTTACCATCTTAGATTACTGCCATTTTAATTAAATTAAATGAACTTATAAACCAGGAAGTAGTAAGGTAATCTTATTTATATATTCCATGATTATACTCTTCTCGGAGGAATTCTAGTGGAAAGTTATAATATCAAAGGGGCAAAAATAATTAAAAAAATGATGAGGAGTAAAAACTGATATTTCAAGATGTAAGACCTGAATCCAGGTCTTACAGGGGGGTTAAAAAAATGGTAGGCGGAACAGGACTTGAACCTGTGACCCCCTACATGTGAAGCAGGTGCTCTGCCGACTGAGCTATCCGCCCATTACCATAACAGAGATATTCAGGGGATACCTCCCCTGAAACCCCTCAATTATCAGTATTGAGTATACAGTATTTAGTATATAGTGTAAATTCTAATAAAAAAATAAAAAAATGCCTTACACAAAGAAATATTATATTGTTTTGCAAACAAGATATTCAAGGGGAATCCTTCCCCTTGACAACCCCTGAAAGAACTTCCGACTAGCAACTGTATTTAAACGATATACGTTATACGTAATACGGTATACCTACCATATTCACCCTCACCCCACCTCTCCCTTCTAAGGGAGAGGATTAGAGAGATGGTGTAAAAATATAAAATATATTATTTCTTATCTAAAAAGAGTATTTTATAGTATCGAAATTTTTTGAAATTACGATACTATAAAATAGGTGCCTCCAAGGGGATTTGAACCCCTGCCGCCGCCGTGAAAGGGCGGTGTCCTAAACCCCTAGACGATGGAGGCAAACTATGGTAGGCCGTGCAGGCCTCGAACCTGCGACCCTCTGATTAAGAGTCAGATGCTCTACCTACTGAGCTAACGGCCCGCTTTTATGGCTTTCTATGGCATCCCTTTTGGTTGCTTTTCCATGTTACTATATTTTAGACAAAGTGTCAACGGAAATTCAGAAAAACGCTTAAAATAGCAAGGAAAGTAAAGCTACCAATACCTTCTCCCTTTTATTATACTTCTTCATTAGTTCTGGCTAAATTTTCAAAACGGGTATACTCTTTTAGAAAGGCCAATTCAACCGTTCCAGTTGGTCCATTTCTTTGCTTACTGATAATTACCTCAGCAATCCCTTTTTTACTACTCTTTGGTTTATAATATTCTTCCCGGTAAATAAAAACTACTAAATCCGCATCTTGTTCCAGTGCTCCACTTTCCCTTAAATCAGAAAGACGAGGACGCTGAATAGACCGTTGTTCTACTGCTCTGGATAACTGAGAAACAGCAATCACCGGGATATTTAATTCTCGAGCAAGTCCTTTAAGGGAACGAGAAATCTGAGAGATTTCCTGCTGTCTGTTTTCAACTTTTAATCCAGTCTGAATTAATTGCAGATAATCAATTACAATAAGACCTAAATCATGCTTGGCTTTTAACCTTCTGGCTTTAGCCTTGATTTCCAAGGGAGATATGCCTGCTGAATCATCAATAAAGATAGGAGCAGAAGATAATCTACCGGCAGCCATAGATAATTTAGGCCAGTCTCCTTCTGGCATCGCCCCTCGGCGTAATGCATGAGTATCAATACGGGCCTCAGAACATAGCATCCTCTGTACAATTTGTGATTTAGACATTTCTAAACTGAAAATTGCCACTGGAATCTTATGCTGCATAGCAGCATACTGGGCAACATTCATACAAAAAGCGGTTTTACCCATAGAAGGCCTACCAGCAACAATTACCAATTCTGAGGGCTGAAAACCAGTAGTTAGCTCATCAAATTTTAGAAAACCACTGGGAACTCCAGTAATAAAGTTACCACTGTGATATAAATCTTCAATTTTTTCAAAACTTTCTGTTAATAAATCCTTTAAAGGACTGAAAAAATCCCTAATTTTTTGTTGAGAAACTTCAAAAATAAGGTTTTCCGCCTTATCAAGGATCACCCGGGCCTCTTCCTGTTCCTCATAACCCATGGCTACAATCTGGGTAGCATGATTAATTAGCTTTCTTAAGATAGCCTTTTCTTCCACGATTTTGGCATAATAAATCACATTAGCAGCGGTAGGAACACTACCCATTAAAGTAGCCAGGTAAGAAGCTCCACCTACTTCGTCCAGTTGTTTTCTTTTCTTTAATTCCTCAGTCAAAGTAACCAGATCAACTGCCTGATTTTTTTCAAATAAATCCAGGGCACATTGATAAATAATTTGATGGGCGTTTTTATAAAAATCTTCCGGCTGTAAGATTTCGATACAATTTAGAATAGATTCTTTTTCTAAAATAATCGACCCTAAGGTAGCCTGTTCGGCAGCTATATTTTGAGGAGCAGTTCGAGTCAGTTCCATCTCTTGTTCTCCTGATTTTCATTCCTTATCGATGAGAAGATTCTAACTATTATTCTGTCTTTTCCTTCTCTTCCTTTACTTCATTTACTTCATTTACTTCTCTACTTTCCTCTTTTTGGCTCTCACTATCAGTATTCTCTTTTGCTTCTTTTGCTAATTTTTCTACTTTTTCTTCATTTTCTTCTTTTTCTACTTCCTCAGGAACTATCTTGATACTCAACGGGGCCTCAACTTCTTTGTGCAAGTGAATACTTACCTGGTAATTGCCAACCTTTTTTAGTGGTTCATTATGTTCTATTTTTTTCCGGTCCACCTCAATCTGGTAATTATCGGCTAAATATTGGGCAATATCTCTATGGGTTACCGAACCAAATAATTTCCCATCCTTACCTGCTTTCACCTGGAAGACAACCTTAAGCTGACTTATCTTCTCCGCTAATTCTTTGGCCTCTAAGATTTCCCGATTTCGCTTTTCCCATTCTTTCTTCTTTAGGTGGTCCATAGATTTGACATTACCACTGGTATATTCAATGGCCAGCCCTTTTGGAAATAAATAGTTTCGAGCATAGCCTCGATTAACCTCTACTACATCTCCAGTATACCCTAAATTATTAACATTTTCTTTTAATACGACTTTCATATTCTTACCCCCATATGCTACATCTGAAAATTAATTACTATAATACTTTAAAATCCTATTTTTATTTTTTCTCACAAAATCTGATAAAAATCAACTTCCCTTCTTAGAAAAAAACAACCTTCGAAAATCAAACCAAACATCAAATATCCCCATCCAGGTGACTATTAAAGACAGAGCAGGTTGAATAAAAACTATAACACAAACTATCCAAAAGAAAAATGATTTAACTTGGTAATAATAAAATATATACGATAGGAGAGCCAAACCAGTAATCAAAAATATAATTGAGAATAATAGTTGAATATTAAGGCCAATTTTTTGTAAAATGGGCAAATTGTATCTACTATTTAGGATAAGTAAAAATAAACCAGCAAGATAACTCCAAAAAAAGGAATGACCCACCCGCCATTGACGAAAAGGTACCAAAGGTGCTAGAACAAATCCAAACCTTTTTAGTATTTTACCCGCTACCCAGTAATTGATGATAGTATCAAAAACCGAAGTGAGAACCAGCATAGCCGGAAATGCTATCTTAATAAGTTCTAAAGATTGCAAGAGAGAATCCTTTATAGTCTCCAATTGCTCTGGATCTAATCCCATATTCTGAGAAAAGGAAAGGCTTTGCATTATGCCCTGCTCCATTTGTTCCAGACTCAGTAATAAAGGATTAAAACCTAACAACCATAATCCAATAAGCATTAATAAAAGCTTGGAAATAAAGGAAGTCACACTTCCCACCAGCAATACTTCCCATAAAGAAAATTTCTTCTTGATAGCAATACCTAAGGCTAGTCCTAATATTCCAAAACCTAATACCGCAATTAATCCTTGATAGGGTCCCCCTAATAAAGTAACCAGTAAAAAAGCAATAAACAAGGCAATTAAAGCTACTTTGGTATTATGCCGTAAGCATAAAATGATAATGGGTAAGGGACATAAGAAACTAATCAGGGTTCCCAATAAAGGAATATAGAGACTGGCTAAAAATAAGATGGCGGTAATTGCTGAAAGAAGGGCACCTTCCACAATCGATTTAGTTGGCATACGATCTTTCAATAAATAAACCCCTTTTGTCCCTCTTTTATTATTTTATTTATTATCTTATCTTTTCTTTTCTTTTTTTTTATATATTCAATAAATATTCACTATTTCCTTTACATTTAACGATTAACATAGGGCAATAAAGCCATTTCTCTCGCTCGTTTTATAGCCAAAGCCAGAGTTCTTTGGTGTTTAGCGCAATTACCAGTTGCTCTACGAGGCAAAATTTTTCCCTGATCACTGATAAAACGATTTAAAAGTTCAATATCTTTATAATCTGCTACTTTTTTTTCAGCACAAAAATAGCATATCTTTTTTCTTACCCGTAATCCTCTATAATTATTTCTTTTAATCATATTCCATTCCCTTATTTTTTAAATTTTTTAATAATTTATCACTCTTTTACCTCTCTCCATCAAAGGTAGAAGTTCAGGGTGAGGGTGTCAAAAATATTGTTCCTTAATTTAAGATTAAGGATATTTTTACAGCATCAAAATTTGTTTAAAATTCCAATAATATAAAAATTAATTAGTATCACATTATTTTAAAGTTAAGAATTACTTATTTGTTGTTTTTCTTTTTGCTGTTTTTCTTTTTTGGAAATTTGGGGAATTACCTGGTCAGAACCTAAAACCAGTAAATATCTAATGATCTTTTCCTCAAATTTAATACTATTCTCTAAATTAGCAATATGGGCTGGTCCTAATTCAAAATCAAGGATTACATAAATGGCTTCTTGAAATTTTTTTATTTCATAAGCCAATTTTCTTTTTCCCCATCGATTTATTTTAATGATTTTACCTTGATTGGTAGTTATGGTTTGTTGGATTTTGTCGAGTAAAGCTTTACTTTCATCTTCTGGAAGATTGGGATCCAATAAGATCATCAATTCGTAATTTCGCATATTATCACCTCCTTCTGGTCTTGATGGCCCCTGCCATTAGGGCAGGAGCAAGGAAAAATGCCTTTACATTATAGCATTGTGTATTTTATATATCAAGTATAAAATTAGCCTTTATTTTAGCTAGCACTTTTTTCTAAAAAATTTATCATAAAAATTTATCAACTTTTATTGATATCAATCTCTTTTAATGATTTGCCTTATCCTTCTTTCAATCTTTACCCTGGGAACTAATACTTTTCTTCCGCAACACAAACATCTCAGTCCAATATCAATCCCTGTTCTGGTGATTTCCCAATGATACCCACCACAAGGATGTTTCTTTTTCAATTTAACTATATCACCAACCCTTAAATCCAGTGGCATTTACCGCTCCCTCATTTCAAATTTTTAATATAGGTAGTAAGCTATCCTTATTAATGTTGACAGTAGTGGGCGAAAAAACTACCAGTTTTATCATATGGCTTTGAAAGAGGTAGTCGGCTAATTTTCTAATATCTTCAGGCTGGACCTTTTCTATCTGACCTATTATTTCCCGATAATTATATTCTTTATGATATAATAGGGAATAACTTCCTAACTGAAAGGCATGGCTTAAAGTATTTTCCAATCCCATCAAGATACCGCCTTTATACATTTCTTTTGCCTTTTTTAATTCAGAATGGCTCACCTGATTCTCTTTAATTCTTTTTAATTCAGCCAGGATCTTTTGGATACTATGAATTAATTTATCCGGAACCACACCCGCATAGATATTAAAAGAACCGGTTTGACTGAAATACTGAGTATAGGAATGTATATCATAAGCAAGACCTTCTTTAACTCGAATTTCCTGAAATAACCTGGAACTAAGTCCAGCTCCCAATATAATATTTAGTAAGTCCTTAGTAATTTTATCCTGATGGAATCGGGAAACACCTTCAAAACCAAAACAGAGATGTGCTTGATTAACTTTCTTAGTTATCAATTCTACTTCAGGTGACTGATTTTGCGCTATTTCCCAGGAAGGAACTTTTTCTGATAGCCCTTTTCTGTTTGAAAAGGGATATTTTCTCAGCACTTCCTCGATTTTCTTAGGAGATATATTACCGGTGATACTGATTACCATATTTTGGGGTTGATACCTTTCCTGAAAATATTGTAATATTGCTTCCCGAGTAAACTTTTTGACAGTCTCCTTTTCACCTAAAACATTCTGCCCCAGGGCTGTTTCTTTCCACATCAATTTGTTAATTAAAAAGGTAATCCAATCCTCTGGTATATCCTGGTATTTGTTAATCTCTTCCATTACGATAGCTTTTTCTTGAACAAGGTCCTCTTCTCGAAAAAGTGAATTATTTATTATATCAGCCATCACTTCAAAGGCACTGGTAAAATTTTTATGAAGCACCTTACTGTAAATAAAGGTAGCTTCCTCAGAAGTAGAAGCATTTATCTCTCCACCCAATTGTTCTATGCACTGAGATATCTCTAAGGTATTTTTTCTTTGTTTAGTTCCTTTAAAAAGCATATGCTCGATAAAGTGAGAAATACCCTGTTGATTATTGTTTTCATAGAGGGAACCCGCCTTTATACCAATTACCGTAGATACTGAACGCATATGCGGCATCGGGCAGAAGGTTACCTTAAGGCCATTATCCATTCTTATTGTCTCAATGTTATCCATTAAATAAACTTCAAACTCCTCCTTTATCTTCATTATCACTCATTTACTTAATCATCATACTCTGGTCGTTTTACTACATAAAGTTCTTCCAGTTTGTTAAAGTCAACCTCTGGTTTAACCAATATTCTCTGAAAAAGGTCATTCTTTTCTTTTTTAATAGCTAACACTCGACCTATCCTGATTCCTTTCGGAACTGAACTACCCATACCGGAGGTAACCACTATATCATTTATCTGGACATCAGCATCATGTGCAATATAGTCCAGATAACAATAGAGTCCTTCAGTAGCTCCTTTTATCACTCCCATCTCTCTGGAACGTTGCACCAGAGCGCCTATAGCACAACCCTGATCTATCAATAAAAGAACTTGAGAGGTATGCGGTTCTACCTGAATAACCTTACCTACCAAACCATTATGATTAGCTACGCCCATATCAACATCTACTCCATCAATACTACCTCTATCAATAATTACACTGTGGAACCAGTTTCCTGGTTCCCGGCCAATCACCTGGGCAGCAATCATCTGGTAATTATAGTATTCCTTAAATTGCACCATTTTTTCTATTCGTTCATAGGCTGCTAATTTTTCTTTAAGAATAGCATTCTCCTGCACCAGCTCTAAATTCTGATTTTCTAATTGATCATTTTTCTGATATATGCTTTCTGCTTCTTTAAATATTTGATAATATTTTCCTAAGTAATTTACTATTCTTTGGGCAGTCTGATTAATAGGCTTTAAGATCATCGCGCCTAAATCTTTCAGTAGTCCCCAAACTCCCTTGCCATGATAATCCACAGTAATAATGAGAGCCGATAATAGGAAGAAACACAAAAATACTATAAAAGCCCTTCGTTCCTTAGAAAATTTTTTCAATTAAAAATACTCCCTTAGAAGCCTTGCTAAATAATTATGTTGTCTTTTAACGTCATTTTATTTACTCTTTACTGTTCTTATGAGAACCCTATGATATTTTTCTAAATTTTCTAAAGCTGCTCCAGTCCCCTTTACTACACAATATAGTGGTTCTTTGGAGATAAAAACCGGTATTTTTATTTGCTCCTGTAGTATTTTATCTAAATCAACAAGTAAAGCACCGCCTCCGGTCATAATCAACCCTTTATTTACAATATCAGAAATAAGTTCTGGTGGTGTCTTCTCTAAAGCTAACTTTACCGTATTGGCTATTATCTCTACCGAATCATAAATAGCCTCTCTTAATTCGTTTTTAGTTAAATTAGCTCTAACCGGTAAACCAGTTAGTCGATCCCTTCCTCTTACTTCAATATAATCATCTTCCTCCTGGTTATTAGGTTGGGAAAGGGCAATTTTTAAAGACTCAGCAGTCAAGTCACCAATAAAAAGACCATGATTATCTTTAATATATTTGACAATTTGTTGATTAAGATAGTCTCCAGCCACCTTAGTTATCTCATTAACTACAATCCCCCCTAATGATACAACTGCCACTTCTGTGGTACCACCCCCGATATCAATAATAAAGTTACCCATTGGCTCAAAAATGGGTAATCCAGCGCCAATGGCAGCAGCAATAGGTTCCTCAATTAAAAATACTCTATGAGAGCCACACTCATAAGCAACCTCTGAAACAGCTCTTTTTTCTACTTCAGTAACTCCGGATGGGACACAGATAGTAATAGAAGGTTTAATAAATTGATACTTTTTAAAAATTTTTTTAATAAAAAAACGTAGCATTTCTGCCGTTACTTCAAAATCAGCAATTACACCATACTGTAAGGGGCGAATGGTATACACACCTCTTGGTGTTCTGCCAATTATGGTCTTCGCTTCTGCTCCCACCTTTAATACTCGATGGCTGTTTTTCTCATATACTACTACTGAAGGTTCTTCCAGTATAATTCCCTTACCCTTAACATAAATTAAGGTGGTACTGGTACCCAAATCTATACCGATATTTCGGGAAAAAGAAGATGAAATTGAAAATTTTAACATGCAACGGAACCCCTTTTATTAGTACATTATTATAGTATTTTAGTATTTAGTATTGAGTATCTAGTATTCAGTATCTAGTTTAAATGCTAATAAAAAATAAAGAAAAATATATTCAAAGAAATTCTATCTTGTTTTGCAAACAAGATATTCAATGGGAATTCTTCCCCTTGAGATCCCCTGAAATAACTTCCGACTAGCAAATGTATTTAAACGATATACATTATACGCGATACGGTATACCATTTTGTCATTGCGAGGAGCAAAGCGACGAAGCAATCTCATCCACTTATACCCGCATGTTTTATCTGAAAACAGTTAACTGCAAACTGATAACTATATTTATCACCCTCACCTTACCTCTCCCTTCTAAAGGAGAGGATAGAGAGAGGTGTAAAAATATATTATTTCTTATCTAAAAAGAGTATTTTATAGTATCAAAATTTTTTTGAAATTCCGATACTATAAAATAATAATTTTATGTTATTATAATTGAAATGTTGTGTTAATAATCT
>DKFO01000038.1:0-1050 GCA_002452835.1 Candidatus Atribacteria bacterium UBA6794
TAATAAACAATTAAGACTAATAAAGGAGATTTATTATCATATGTCAGAAATAACCAAAAAGATGATATTACAAAAAGCAGAAGAGTTAAAAATAAGATTTATAAGACTTAAATTTACGGATATCATGGGGATTCCTAAGAATGTAGAAGTGCCGGTAAGAGATTTAGAAAAAGCATTAGATGGAGATATAGCCTTTGATGGCTCATCAGTGCAAGGTTTCTGCCGCATTGAGGAATCTGATATGTTTTTACAGCCTGATTTTGATACTTTTATGATTAATCCCTGGGAAGAAGAACAGGAGGTGGCCAGAATTATCTGTGATATTGTCAATCCAGATAAAACACCTTTTGCCGGTTGTGCCAGGACTAACTTGAAGAGAGTAGTAAATGACCTCAAAAAAATAGGTTATTCAGCCAACTTTGGTCCTGAGATGGAGTTTTATATCTTTGGTAGAGATGAACAGAATAGGCCTACCACCAAGACCAATGATCAGGCTAGTTATTTTGACCTATCTCCCATAGATTTAGGAGAAGAGCTTCGCAGAGACATGGTTATTACTTTAGAAAAATTAGGCTTTGAAGTAGAAGCTTCTCACCATGAGGTAGGTCCTGGTCAGCATGAGATAGATTTCCGATATTCTGATGCTATTACTACTGCTGATCGTATTATGATGTTGAAGTTGACCAGTAAGACTATTGCCATGTGGCATAATCTACAGGTAACCTTTATGCCAAAACCGGTATATGGTATTCCAGGTTCAGGTATGCATACCCATATTTCACTTTTTAAAAACAGTACTAATGCTTTTTACGATCCTGACCATAAATATGGTTTAAGTCAGGAGGCACTTTATTTTATGGGCGGTTTAATGAAACATGCCAAGGGACTTACTGCTATAACTAACCCCTTAGTTAATTCCTATAAACGTTTAGTTTCAGGTTATGAGGCGCCTGTTTATATTGCCTGGGCACATAGCAATCGCAGCCCTCTAATCAGAATACCAATTTCCAGAAATAATAATACCCGAATTGAATTTCGCTGTCCTGATCC
>DKFO01000038.1:1236-41033 GCA_002452835.1 Candidatus Atribacteria bacterium UBA6794
GCAAAATATCAGGAGTGGGAGTTATATAGTCTGCAGGTGCATCCCTGGGAGTTAGACCAATATCTTGCTACTTATTAATATAGAAACCTTTATATTAGTGGTGAATAAAATTGAAGATTGGCTACTATCCTTTGGTTTCCATTATCCAGGAACATAAAAATATTGACCTTGTTTTACAACCCTTTCTAAAGGCTATTGAAGAGTATCTGGGTGAACCCTTGTTGCGCATTACTCCAGCAGACTTTAAAAAAGAAGATATTTTACCAGTTATCCTTATTAAATCCGGGGGAGTAGAAGAAAAGTTCAAGAGGATTTATCAGCAATTTCCGTCTCCCTATTTACTCCTGGCTGGCTGTTGGCATAATGCTTTACCGGCTGCTTTGGAAATCAAGGCTTATCTACAAAAAAGAGGAGAAAAGGTAGAGATTCTGCATGGTTCGGCAGAAAGGGTTGCCCAAAAATTGAAATTAATAAAAAAAGTGATAGAGACGAAAAAAATCTGTCGACGATATCGAGTTGGTGTCCTGGGTGACCCATCTGATTGGCTAATAGCCAGTAGAGCCGATTACCAGGTCATCAGGAAAAAACTAGGTATTCAAATATATAATATCCCTCAAGAAGAAATGATCAGACACATAGATATGGTGAAAGATAAAGATATCCCGGCTAATCTTATTTCCCCCACTGATTTCGATGAGCAGATTATAAATCAGGCGCTGCGTATTTATCAAGGATTAAAAAATTTAGTAACAGAATATAATTTTAATGCCATTACTGTTCGTTGTTTTGAATTTTTGGATTTCTATCAAAATACGGGTTGTTTAGCATTGTCTTTATTAAATAAGGAAGGAATTGTCTCTGGATGTGAGGGTGATGTACCTGCTTTGCTTTCCATGATTGTGCTTCATCAACTGACCGATGAGCCGGTTTTTATGGCTAATCCCACCTGTGTGGATAGTGAGAAAAATGAGATAATATTTGCTCATTGTACTGTACCACTTAACATGTGTGAAAATTATAGTTGGAAGAGTCATTTTGAATCAGGGAAGGGGATTGCTATTTGTGGTAAGATTAAAGAAGGCCCGGTAACCATTTTTAAAATGGATGGAAATTTAGAAAAATATTTTTTATCAGAGGGAGAAATAAGAGGCAGTTTAGAACTACCCATCTTTTGTCGTACTCAATTACCAGTTTCACTAAAAGGTCCAGTTTCTATTTTTTTAGATGAGGCTATTGCCAATCACCATCTTATTGTTAAAGGCAGGCACAGGACACTTTTAGAACAATTTTTTTCCTATTTAAGTTAAGTTATCTGTCTGAAGATTTCTCGTTGAGTGCTTCAATATTCAATAAATATTCAATAAAGGTAATGTCTCTCTAGGTAAGATGATACCAAAAAGAAGAATTAACTAAGATTTTTTTAAAAGTTTAGAAAAGAGGTTTCCCAACTTGAAAATTGGTATTATTTCAGACATCCATAGCAATGCTGAGGCTTTACAGGTAGTACTTCAGAAGTTAGAAGGTGTAGGCCGATTATTTTGTTTGGGAGATATATTAGGATATGGAGCTGATCCTGTTTACTGTATTGACAAGATGAAAGAAATAGGGTGTCCCTGTCTTAAAGGAAATCATGAAGGGGCTATTACTGGCGAATTAGATTTATATTATTTTAATGAGGAAGCCCGACAGGCAATTCAATGGACTAAAGGACAATTAAAAGAGCATGATTTTAAATACTTAAACGGACTTCAGAAAAAATTTAACATTTTCCAAAATGTACTGGGAGTGCATGGAAGTCCTCGCCAACCTCTGTGGGAATATATTTTAGATAAACAGACTGCCGAAGAAATTTTTACCGAGTTTGATTTTAAAATATATTTTGTGGGACATAGTCATGTTGCTGGTTATTTTTCCTACCATCGGCAAAATAAAATAGTTCGTTATGTCAGTGCCGCTCGGGGAGCTGAGCTAAATTTAGAGGAGAATCATAGTTATATCATCAATTGTGGTAGCGTGGGTCAACCTAGAGATGGAAATCCTCAAGCCAGCTTTGTTGTCTTTGATACTGAGAAACAGGCGGTCAGTATCAAGCGGATTGATTATCCCATTGAAAAGGCGCAGGATAAGATTAGGAAAGCCAACCTTCCTGAGTTTTTGGCAGGGCGATTGGCTATAGGAATATAAGGTAGAGGCGAGTTTCAATAATGAAGGAAGCCATGTTTTATAAGAAATTAGCAGACCATAAGATAAAATGTACCCTTTGTGCCCATCAATGCGAAATTGCCTCCGGGAAAAGGGGGATATGTAGGGTAAGGGAAAATCAGGAAGGTGTTTTATATAGTTTGAATTACCAACGATTGATTGCTGAACATATAGACCCTATTGAGAAAAAACCCTTGTTTCATTTCTATCCCGGGACTCAATCCTATTCTATTGCGGCGATGGGATGTAATTTTCGTTGTTTGCACTGCCAGAATTGGTCTATTTCCCAGGTGAGAAAGAATATTATAGAAGGAGAGAAAGTTTCACCGGAGAGAGTGGTGCAAGCTGCTTTACATAGTGGTTGTTCATCAATTTCCTATACCTATACCGAACCAACTATTTACTTTGAAACGGCTTTTGAGATCTCCCGTCTTGCCCAGCAGAAGGGATTAAAGAATGTTTTTGTTACCAATGGTTACCTTAGTTCAGAGGCCCTCCATTATATTGCTCCTTATCTGGATGCGGCAAATATCGATTTAAAGGCGATGAGTGATAAATTTTATCGAGAAATTTGTGGTGCGAGATTAGAACCAGTTTTAGAATGCATCAGGCAATATTATAAGCTGGGAATCTGGATTGAAATTACTACCTTAATTATTCCCGGATATAACGATAAGGAGGAAGAATTAGCACAAATAGCTCAATTTATTGCTGATATAGACCAAGGGATACCCTGGCATGTTACTGCCTTTTATCCCACCTATCAATTGAATGATGCATCTCCTACTCCTTTATCTACTCTAAGGCGTGCTTACCAAATTGGAAAAGAAAAGGGACTTTATTATGTCTATCAAGGTAATGTGGGAGAGGGTGAAAATACTTTTTGTCCTTCCTGTGGCCAGTTGTTGGTAAGTCGCAGATATTTTAGTGTTGTTAATAAAATAAAAAATGGGAAATGTCCCTTCTGTGGGGAAAAGATTCAGGGAATTATGTCAGTGTCAGGGGACGGTCCTTTGACAGATTAACAAAATATTAATACGAAGGGCAGAATACTATGGAGGGTTTATGGGCTTGCTCATGGAGTTTCCACTAGTTTCCAGCTGATTTATAAGGGGGAGAGATTGTTTAGAGTTAAGCAATAGGGAAAACCTCCCTCTGAATAGTGCTTAAGTTAAGTAAATATTTAATAGAAAGGACAATAAAGATGAAAATACTTCTGGTTTACCCGGAACATCCAGAGACTTTCTGGAGTTTTAAACATGCTTTAAAATTTATTTCTAAAAAGTCGAGTCTCCCTCCCCTGGGGCTTTTAACGGTAGCAGCTCTCTTGCCTTCCGAGTGGGAGAAAAAATTAGTAGATATGTCGACCACAGAATTAGAAGATAAAGAGATTAAGTGGGCTGATTATGTTTTTATTAGCGCTATGTCTATCCAGAGAGAGGCAGTAAAGAAGGTAATAGCGAGATGTAAAAGTTTGGGGGCTAAAATTGTAGCTGGTGGACCTCTTTTTACCTCCGAATACGAAGATTTTAAGAAAGAGATAGATCATCTTATACTTAATGAGGCCGAAGTTACCCTTCCCCTATTTTTAAAGGATTTGGAGGCTGGTCATCCTCAGCCTATTTACACCTCAGAGGAGTGGGCTGATATGGAAAAAACTCCTATTCCCCTCTGGGAGTTAGTGGACTTCAATAAATATGCCACCGTGTGTATCCAATACTCTCGAGGTTGCCCTTTTAATTGTGATTTTTGTGATGTTACTTTACTTTTTGGGCACAAGATGAGGCTAAAAACCAAAGAACAGATATTAGCTGAATTGGATAGTCTGTACTCAAGGGGATGGAGGGGGTCGGTATTTATTGTGGATGATAACTTTATTGGAAATAAAGGAAAAATAAAAAGAGAAGTGCTGCCGGCGATAATTGGTTGGATGAGGGAGCGGAGATACCCCTTTTCCTTTACTACCCAGACTTCTATAAATCTTGCTGATGATGAAGAACTCCTGCAATTGATGGTGGAGGCAGGTTTTGGTTCAGTATTTGTGGGGATCGAGACTCCTAATGAGGAGAGTTTAGCTGAATGCCATAAATTCCAAAACAAGAATCGTAATTTAATAGATTGTGTCAAAAGGATTCAAAAGTTTGGTTTAGTAGTTAATGGGGGATTTATTGTGGGCTTCGACAGTGATTCACCAGCTATTTTTGAAGAGCTAATTAAATTCATCCAAAAAAGCGGGATCGTTAGCGCGATGGTGGGATTATTAAATGCCCCTCGGGGTACTCAGCTATATCAGCGGCTGATTAAAGAAAATAGATTATTAAAGGAGACCTCCGGAGATAATACCGATTTTTCTATTAATTTTATCCCTAAAATGAATTATAAAACGCTTATTGAGGGTTATAAAAGGGTGGTAACTACCATTTATTCCCCCAAATATTATTATGAGCGCCTGCAGATCCTTTTAAAAGAGATCAAGCCAGTACAAAAACCTAAATATCAATTTCACTTTTATTATCTAACTGCTTTTTTTAAGTCTATTTGGCAGTTAGGGATAATAGGAGAAGAAAGATTTTATTATTGGAAGCTCTTTTACTGGTCCTTATTTAGACGCCCGCAATTTTTCCCTTTGGCTATAACCTATGCAGTCTATGGATTTCATTTTCGAAACGTTTTTAAAAAACTCCCAGGATGTCTTACTGACTTAGTTAGCTAATATTTTGGAATGGTACTTTAGAGAATAGAGGTTTTGGGTCTTTCATAATTCTATTTCCAATAATTAATAAAATAAAGAGCTTAAGTGAAGGAAATAAATTGTTAGAAATATTTATTATCCAGTCTGAGGCACAGATGGGCACAGAGGGGATTGATTTGTTATAAATAATTTAGAAAGACAAGATATGGAAGGGTAATATACTCTTTTTGCTTAGTGAGAATAATAAGATTAAAATGGAAAATAAATGGATTTTCAAGGGAAACACCCCGTCCCTTCGGGACATCCCTCTCAAGAGAGGAAGTCTTCCTCTCGATTATCTTGCTCCCCTTTGAGATATTGTTCTTCTTTATATTGATATTATTAGGTGGTAAAAAAGTAACAACCCCTACTGTAAAAAAGTAAGTAGGGTTGTTACCTCAGGTAAGTAGGGGGGTATGGAAATATCGAACATAAAAAGTTTTCAGTGGTCAGTTTATAGATTTCAATTTATTCATTCTATTATCATTCTAAGATTTTGCTTCTCATTTAATCTTTGTTTAGATTTCATTAGAGTATTATTGGCATGTTCCAATTCTTTTTACTGGATATGGCAATATTTCTAATATTATAGTAAAATTAAAAAACATGAATAGATTTATGGTGTAAAAATTCTTTTTTAAATATGGAGTAATATAAGCTTACACCCTCACCCTCTCCCCTCGAGGGAGAGGGATGGGAAAGTGGTTTCAGGGGACACTTCCCCTGATTATCTTGTTTATGAAACAAGATAGCATTTTCTTGAATTGTATTTTTCTTGCAGGGGTTGTCAAGGGGAAGGATTCCCCTTGAATATCTTGTGGGGATATAGCTCAGTTGGGAGAGCGCTGCGTTCGCATCGCAGAGGTCAGGGGTTCGAATCCCCTTATCTCCACCATATTGAATAATTGCCTTGCTTGGGTGCTCATTCCTCGCTTCGGCGGCTAATTCAATATGGTGGTGTCTGCTGGACGACGTCAGAACTTTCTTTGAGCAAAATCAAGACGCCGACTGACCCCAGTAGTAGAGCAAAGCTCACTACGGAGCAGGCGCAAAGTTACTTCGCAATTTTGCTTACGGCTCGCGAGCAAAAATTTTCCAGGGACATTCACTCCTTAAACTCCTCCAATTTTTGCCTGCTCGACAAAAATTTTTTAAAAAATATTTTAGTCGCTTTTCAATATAAAAAATTACGACGTATAACGGATTTTGGATAAAAGAAGGTTTGCGAAGCAAACTTTGGGTGAAGCGTAAGCGAAACCGTTTATCGGCTGTTATATTCCTTTTGCGTAAGCAAAAGTCCGAGCGTAAGCGAGGAAGTCGGTGTCGACGAGTTTTTTTAATTTTTTATATCCATCCAACATATTGAATTTTATAAGGCCAAAGACTTTTTATTTTTTCCAAGATATCTCTGAATTCTTTTGGACAACTACCATAACAATATACGGAATGAGTCTTATCACCAATTGTTATTGTAATATTATGTCCAATGCCATACATAAGATTCCTATCTACATATTTCTTTTTTTAAAGAGAAGAAATTATTATCCAAAATATATTGTTTTAAGGCTTCTATTTCTTCTGAAGATACTTTTATTTGATTTGACCTATCATCTTCCTTGAATATAACTATTCCATCGTTTTGAATCACAAGAGACTTAGGAACGCTATCATAAATTTTGAGTTCTACAAATAACTCTTCAGTTATAGGTTGTGAAGATGGAATCGGTTTATTAACTAATACAAAAACAGAGATTAATCCTATAATTAACAATTGCTAAAATCAGAAAATATTTTTGTTTCATCATAAATTTATAGAGTTGAAATTATTTTAAATAATTTTTGTCTTCATACGAGCCGTCGCCAATTGAATATAACGGTTTGCGGATTAAAGAAGTTGCCGAAGGCAATTTGGGCAGAGCGTAGCGAAGTCTTTTATCCGCTGTTATATGACCTGAATGGCAAGGTTGCGAAGCAACCGCAGAGTTCGGCTTGGTGGTTATTATCTTGTCCACTCCTTTAATTTTTTAATAAGAGTTAAATCTTCTGTTTCTTCTCTCCACTCTTTAATTATTCCATTTATTTCATCTTCTAATTCTTTTGGTGTCATTTTTTCTGGCGGACTACAACTCACGTTTTTTGACTTGAAAAACTTGTAAATCTCCAGCAAAGGGTTTTCTTGCCTAAACTCGATTACTTTAATTCCTATTTTTTCAGATTCTTCTATCATCATCTCTGTTAATCTGTCTATCAAAAATAGACTTACTTTTCTTGCAAGTGCCTCGTCACCTATTTCTGGATTTCCGATTCCAAGCAGTTTTAACTCAACTGTTAGAGGCTCTTTGTGCTTACTGAAAACTATAGCATCAATTTCTCTGTTCTCAACCAGTCCTTTTCTCTTCATTTCATCAGTTGTTAAAATATAGTTATCTTCTGGAATTTTCAGTAACCGAAATATCACAAAGAGTAAACCTTTTTCGGTTTTCTTACCTACCTCACTCCATGCCCCTCCTTGAATTGTTAGTTTCATTGCTGAGATGATATTAACGAAAAAAAGACTCTCAACATCGTCTAATTCAACTTCTTCGTGTTCCTTCTTAATTATTATTTTAATCTGATATAAGTTCTCGCCACTTTCAAATTCTTCTAATAAAAGTTTTAGAGCCTTGATATTCTTCTTACCCAAATCTAGGCAAACTTCCTTTGCAGACGTTCCTCCTGTCATATTTTTTACAGTTTTATCATTCAAACCGCCAAACCACAGAAGTTTAAATTTATTCTCCTTTCCCATCTTTTTGGAAGTATCGTCTAAAAGTTTTTCAAGCCAATTATCGCCTCTCTGTTTATACTCAAAAACTTCGGATATCAACTCTTGTGCTTTATCAAGAAATCTTTTATTTATTGTTGCAAGAACATATGTCCTATAATCTTGCCCTGTTAGGATTGAGTATATTATTTTGCTAATAAATTCTTTCATATTATTGCCTCTTTATTTTTATGTCTTCGGGTATTGTTTCTATTGCTTCACTAATTTTATCAACATTCTTCAATAATCTTTCGTTTGTGGGTTTCCGACCTCTAATAGAAGTGCCTGGATTTTTCTTTATTTGCTCTCTAAATCCTACCATTTGCTCTCTTACAACATCAGAAATAAAATTATCATTATCCGCAAAAACATTAGCATCATCTACTTTTTGCATTACAAGAATGTATTCATCATCAATTTTCCCTATATCTGCACTTGTGTATTTCCTTGTTTTATCAATATTTCTAAAAATTGTTTTTATTGGTTCGAATCCTATTTTTTTGCCCATTTCTGCAAAAAATTTATGGCTTTCAATCAATTCATATTCCAAACTGGAGTTCCCTACTACGATTATGCATAACTTATCTTTTTCCAAAACTCTATTCATCTCTATCGTTGAACGGAGCATATCTCCTAAATATTCCGAAAGCAGCCTAAATCTGTTAATGATGAAATGAGAATGTCCACCTATCTCATGTTTTCTAAATAAGTCAAAATCCATTCCGAGCCAAAGCATGTTATACATGTGGGCTCTATAATAATCCAGTGCATTTACATAAGGGGGCGAAGTTACTATTAAGTCTATTGAGTCGTTTTTAACATCTAATTTTCTTGCATCACCACAGATTACTATTACCTCTGGGATAGTCTTAATAATTTTAGCCATTTTATTTAAGTTGTTCTGCATAGATTTTACTTTTTTAAGAAATATATCATCAACATCAATTCCATCACCATTTTCTACCAATGACCATATTGTTGATGATAAAGCAACCCTTCCAAAATCAAACAAGTCATTATGTCCTTCTTCTTTTACCTCTAATAGAGTTTCACGTATGCTCTCTAATTTTGAGATTACAACCCGGTTGAATATCTTGCTTACCTTTCTGTTTGGTAAATTATTAATTCTTTCATCAACCCTTCTATAATCTAAATCTAAATATCGTTTCATAACTGCCAATTTTTTATTAAAATATCTAAACTCATTTTCATTAATCAAGGTAGTTTTTACCTTCGTTATTAGAGTTGCAAGCGGATTAAAGTCGTTGCCAATAGAATTTCGATTATTTAAAAAAGCCTCCACTAATGTTGTTCCGCAACCACACATTGGGTCTAAAACTGTCTCATTCTCTTTTGTAAACAATTTGATGAAACTCAAGGGTATTTGAGGTATAAACCTTGCGGGATAAGAATGAAACGTGTGAGTGAGATATTGAGTTGTAAAATCTTTAAAATCCCAATCAATTTTATCTAAAAGTCTAATGCCATCTTGAAAGGAATATCCATTGCTAATAACTTCAAAATAGTCCCGCTCTAGACTTTTCGTTTCAAAAAGAGTTTTTTGCTGGGTATCATATAGCATTTTTACATCCCTCATTATAGTATTCTCTATTAACTTTTTAAATTCTTCGTCAATCCGCCAAGCCGAATTTCATATAACGAGTCTCGCTAAGCAAAATGTCGCTTCGCTTCATTTTGCTTAGCGTTTTCAGCATAAAAGAAGTTTTGCGAAGCAAAAATTTGGGTGAGCCCGTAGGACGAACCTTTTATGCTGTGTTATCTGCCGTTGCGGGCAGTTTTTCATAAATGGTTTCTGTGCCTATTTCCCTTCATCGGAGTTTCGCCTCTATATCCGAGATCCACCCTTTGATTTGGTCGATTTTGCTCTCAATATCACTAATCCGGGCATTCTCCTCGTCAATCCATTCCTCTACACGGTCGCGGAAGGAATCCGACCATGCCGAGTCTCTCATATCCTCAAGCTTGGATAAATTATTTTTTTTGTGGTCCAGAGCACTCTCAAGGCGATCAAGACGATCTTCCAATTTAGAAATATTTTCTCTCATCCGTTCCTCCCACGCTTCTCTTTTAGCTATCCATGCTTTCCTCTTAGCCCGGCGTGCCTCCCATGTTGCTTGCTTCTCAGCATGGTACTGCCCAATTGCTTCCCTCCTTGCACTTTTCCATTCATCCCACGCCTCATGAAGAGCCTCTGATGCTTTCTTAAGGGCTTCAAAGGCCTCCTGTTTATCCTTACCAAACATTTGGCCCTTATTTTGAGAGAGGTATACCCATCCCTCTTTCATAGCCTCGCTGCACTTTTGAAGTTCAAACTTTCGGTCATCGAATGGACCAAGTATTGCGTCGATGCCCGCTTTAATAAGGACAGAAAGTCCACCTGTACAGATTGCAAGAAGTGCATCAGCCGATCCTGAGGGAGAAGTTGCTCTCTCTGCATACGAGAGGATTTGTTCTAAGTGATATTTCGATTCGCGGACCCTTTCTTCAAATTTTTCCCTGCCCCTCTCTTGGCATGATTTTACATTTGCGAAGATAGATTGAAAACGATTCCATGTTGCTTGCCGGTCTTGGACGGTTGGAAACCTAGATTCCTTGAATGCCTGCCCGATACTCTTAATTTCACTCCAAACATCTCGCCATTTTCCTCTTTTTCCCTCGGCCTCATCGACTAAAGTTTCTAAAGAATCAAGGAATGATTCAATTTCTAATCCGTCCCTCATAGATACGCATTCTCATATCTTTTCTATCTTTTCTCTGCCTGCAATGGCAGATAACGTTCCGAGCGTATCTGAAGTCCAGCCATCAGGCTGGATTTGGGTGGAGTGTAACGGAACCAGGTACGCTCTGTTATCTGCTGGCATTGTGATATATACTCTCCAAAGTTGCATAATGTTCATTATCTTTACTTTTCACTGCGTTTAAGACAATATCTACAATTGTTTTACATTCACTGGTATCACAAAATTTTAGAGATCTGTTCAAATCTCTTTGGTGAGAAAATTCATGTATAAATCTTTCGACTTTTATGCGATCACTTTCATTATTTATTAGTTGCTTTAAACCATTTCTTAAACCGGTTGAATATTTAAATCCAATAAATGCCTCTAATAATCTTCTGATTATATTTGGTAATTGATACAAACTATCGTAATCTGTGAGTGGATTATCTTCAAATGATTTTATTTTAGAGAAAAGAAAATGGTATTCTGATTTATAATTCAATAGAGTTTCAGGTAATGTTCTAATTTCTGAAACCTCATCCCCATTTCTGGTTATACGCTCGTTCAAATAAAAACTGGATTTATCTTTATTATCTTTAAACCATTCTTTGATCAAATTAAAAAATTCGTGATTGTGTGTAGAAACAATAAGTTGACGGCAACTACTCAATTTAGCTTGTATCACAGCAAATGTATTATATAAGTGATTAGAATCTAGGCTTGAAATTGGGTCATCAATAAAAACTACTGCCTTAGAAATATCAGTATCTTTGTCTTCAAGGCGAGTTAAAAAATAGGAGAAAGCAATCGCTGTTTTTTCACCTGAACTTAGGTTTTTGGATTCAGATCCGTCTCTTAATATCTTGAATTTATTTTTGTCAGTAGCCTCTAATTTTATATGCTCTTTACCAAACATGCTCCTTAAATATTGGTTTATCTTATCAGCAGCCTTTGCGATATCTGATAATTGTGTCTCAATTTCCCTTATCCTTCTTCGCCTCTCCTCTATATCCCTAGTGTTTTGCTCTTTCTTATTTTCTAATTCTCCTAATCTATTAAGAGTGTTGAAGTATTCATTTTCTTTATTGAACTCGCAAGCGTAATGTAATTCTAATTTTTTGAAAGCCTTTTCTTGCTCACTCTTGAAGTTATCACTAATACTATTATGTTCTCTAAGAATTTCATTCATTTCTTTGAGGGTTTTATTAATAAAAACATCATCAGGGCGAATCAGTTTTTCTGCAAGTTTTATGAAAGGGTTCTTGGTTTTTTCTTCCAATAACTCTCGAAGTTTAGCGATGTCTTTGTTATATTCGCTTAAGCCGTGTTCAAATTTACCCTTAATATTTTTATACTTAGCCTCTAGTTGGGGATAAAGTCTTTTCTCATCGGGAAAAGACATAAAAATTTTAAATCTTTCCAAATCTTCAATTAGCTTATTTAACTCACTCATGAGATTTTCGTATTCTTCTGAAAAATGCTTTTCATATTCTTCTAATAGGTTTTTTGGTAATGGACTACCGCAAAACTCACACTCCTCTTTCCCTTTATGTAGATCTAATCCCTTTCGTACCCAATCATTAAGTTCAGGATTATTCTTCAGTCTTTCAATAGATTGAGATACCACTGTTCTATCCAATATTCCTTCAATTTCTGCTATTTTATTTTGAGGCAAAGTTTTTATTGAAATTTCTGACAAACTATCTTTATGAGAAGTTTTTAAATTTTCAAGTGACTTTTGGACAGCTTCCTCGCTTAAGCAGTATTTTTCAGGATCATCTGATTTTATTGTTTCTAAACTGCTCTTCAGTTTTTTTCTGTCATAAGGTGGTTTAATTCTATCTAATTCTCTGGCTTTATTCGTTAATTTATCTTCTAAATATTTATTTAGCTTGGAGATTTCCTCTTCCTTATTATTTTCATTCATCAAATGTTCGATTTCTTGTTTTCTCTGTGCGATTTCTTTTTGTAGTTCAATATCTGTTTTACCTAATATAAAGATTGGCTCAGCTTCTTGACTATCCCAGTGAAGGTTCTCTTCTGTAAAATCAGTGTTGAAAACTCTAAATTGATATGAGGACTTATCTAAATCGCCATGTGTTATCCTATTATTTTCATCATCTATAAGTTCAAATTCAGCATTTTGGAAATCACTATGAAGTTCTTTTAATTCAATACACCTAAATATTCTGGATAGCGTTGTTTTTCCAGAATAATTCCATCCATATATTAGATTATACTGATTGAAATGTGGGATGTCGCTGTTCCACTTGAAATCTTTGAAAAGCCCAAAATATTTTACTTTATTTATGCTTACTATCATATTAGTTCCTCCTCACAATGCTTGCGTATAACGAGACTCGGGTTTGCGAAGGGGAAACGCAGCGCTCCCTTTGGGTGCAGCGTAGCGAAACCGCAAACCCGAAGTTAGGCGAAGTGGCGCTTCGCCACGAGCCTAACTGAGGGCGTAAGCCCGAGTTTCGTTAAGCAAAATGAAGCGAAACGACATTTTGCTTAACTCCTTCATATACGACATCTGTGTCGTATATCCTTCCATTCTGGAATTATATCTGGCATTTATGTCGTCTATACCACCATTTGCCTGAACATCATTCATTTTCTTTTACCTCTGGATTTAATATACAGTCCAGTGGACTTTGTATCTTACCTAAATCTCTATTACTTACATGAGTATATATCTCTGTGGTCTTACTGCTTTTATGCCCCAACAGTTCTTGAATATATCGAAGGTCTATACCACTTTCTAAAAGGTGGGTAGCAAAACTATGTCGTAGAGAATGGACCGTTACATCCTTTTTTATTTCTGCCTTATTGCAAGCATCCTCGAAAATCCGTTGTACGGTTCTTACGGTTATATATGAATTATCCTCTTTAGATGGAAAAAGCCAATTCTCCGGATGATAGGATTCGATATAAAGTTTTAACGTATTCATAGCCACATCCGAAAGTATCGTATACCGATCCTTTCTCCCTTTTGCACCTCTTATATGAATGAGTTTTCTCTCAGTATCAATATCTTCGAGTTTTAGTTTCACGACCTCACTCACTCTCAAACCAGCAGAATATGTGAGCATTAAAATCGCTTTATGTTTTACATTGGCAATAGAGGAAAGTAGTTTGGAAATCTCCTCTCTGCTTAATACAGCAGGTAGTTTCCTGTCTTTCTTTGGTCTTTTAATCGCAAAAACAAAGTTTTTCTTTAACATCTCGCCGTAATGAAATTTTAATGCATTAATTGCTATATTAAAGGTTGATGCCGATGAATCTTTTTCATCTGCAAGATAAAAAAGGTAGTTCTTTATGTCTTCATTGGCAATGTTCGCAGGACTCTTTTTAATAAATTTTAAGAGATTCTCGTTATAGTGAATGTAAACCTTGATCGTTTTTGGCTGTATTTCCTTGAACTAAATTCTCTTCTTAAGTCATCAAATAGTATTACCTTTTTGCTTTCAATTCGTAGAGAGGGGTCAACCTCAAGCCTTTCTCCTTTAAATAAAGAGACAAGCTTATCCAGAACACCGCTGTCTGATGGAAAGCCCCAGTATTTCTCATCAGGATGCCTCTGTGCCCTTCGATGGTTTTAATCTTTTGCACAAATTCAGGATTATATAAAAATGCTACTGTAATCCTATTTTGTTCCAACTTTGAAATTTTTATCACTGGTTTCAAGTTCTGCGAATTCATAATTCCATATTAATTATCTTTTTAAAATTGTCAAGAGTACGAATTTTGCATCATGGTAATGAAAATCTTATCTCTTTAGATTTTATAAAAATACTATATTGTTCAAAAAAGGAGATTTATATGTATAAAAAGATAGTGATTCTTAGGTGTGGTAAACAGGAAACTGCAAATGGGAATAAATTTATTGAATCGGGTTTTAGTGTAACGTTTTGTGGATAAAAGAAATTGCCGAAGGCATTTGGGGGAATCTTTGATTTCCCTTTTATCCGCTGTTATCGGAGTCTCGGCTTTGCCGAGACCGAGCCACGAAGTGGCGAAGAGTTGCCCGAACCAGTTTCTTCCTAACATCCCCATAAACAAATTTCAGATTTCTTATCCCTTCCTTTTATGCCTTTTTCCTCGCCTTTGATAACATTCTTTGTGATACATCTAATCCAATGACCTCTTTGGCTCTTTTTGCTGCGGCAGAGGCTACATTGCCGGTTCCAGTGCATAAGTCTAAAACTTTCGATCCAGTTGGAACGTTTTCATCAACGAGTGACTCAATAACTTGATAATATGGAGGTGTAAAAAAAGGAACAGTTAAATCATAAAATCTGCTAAATATATCATGGTACAAGTTTGAAATTCCCTGAATACAGGCACGTCCAAAAATCGACTATAGACTTTAAGAGAAACTTTGCTCACAAGTCTCTTAACTGAAGACATTTCAACATCATATTTTGTATATCTTACTTCCATCGTGTCAAATCACCGTCATACTATAAAGAGATCTTAACTTATAAATATCCATCGGCCGAGGGTAATTTCCGATAACTCATTTCTATACGAATTAAGTGTATAATATCGACCTTTTGTTGCATATTATACGAACTTAATGTATTATTATTAGTGAGATTGATAATGTCCTAAAATATCTGGAAAAAGATAATGGCGTGAGGTATCCTATAGGAAAGAAGAATAAATAATCCCGGAAGGATACCCCCCTCCTATAAAGATATGGCTATAGCCTAACCATTTCCTTAACACCCAGCTTTTTTTGGTCTCTATAAGGGCATTATCATTGCTATGTCTGGGTCTACTTTTGGTGAATTTGATCAAGAGTCTATTTAACATTTCTGCTACCTTTTGATTGATGTATTCTCAAACCTTATCAATATGGAAATTAATAATTGGATAAGGATAATTGGCTATTAGCTTTTCCAGCAAAGGAAGAAGATGTTCTTCCGTTATCTTGGCTGTAGCCCCTATTGCCTTCCACTGGATAACCTCATCTACCGTATTGATGTAGTATACCCCTTTGTGACCATTCTAGTCTCCCTGGTAGAGGGTATCTACCCTCAGGTAACTTGGTTTTCCTTGTGGTTCTTGCTTGCATCTTGCACCAATTGTTTTTCCCTTACCTTTGGTGGTCTTCTGATAGAAAGAGACACTGCGCCGGTAGGATACCTTCTTCTTCAGGTTATAGATATGAGATACTGAGATATTAGCAATATTAAGATATTCTTCTTTCCCGTATTCTCTGGCCATGTGTTCTAAGGTCTTCTTTAAGGCAGCCCCGTTGGGAGAATCATGTAACTGGGCGGTATGAGCCAATAGTTGGATATCCCGGGGTGTGTACTTCTTCTGGAACTTATGTCTGTCATATTCTTTTATCCTTAGCTTTCCGGTTGTACAGTATTGGTTGATGTGTCTGGTTAGCTGGAACGGGAATAGCCGGTGATCTTCATGAGATATCTCCTGATCAATCCTTTCTCTTTTTTGGAGAGGATAACATAAGTAAATTTCCTTAAGGTCTCCTCGATCCAGTAATAGGCCTCTTTCTTAGATTTCTTATGGAATTTGATAGCTTCTGTTTCAGCTAAAAAGCCTTTTATTTGAGTCAATTTATTAAATTTAGAGTCATTCATCATAATTACCATCATCATACCTGCCTGTGCGTTCGCACGCAGACAGGTAGCTATTTATGACTCTTGTCTCTGTCCGGTCAAATGTGTTAACATTTAAGGACACATTTCAGGCTCATCTTGCGTTGGATAAGACTCTCTCTTGAAAACTGGGCTGATTTGATGTTATAATGAAAAATCATCAGCTCGCCCGCTCCGTCGTCTGGGATGGGCGGGTCATTCGGCAAAATCCTCTGGTTTTTGCTAAAAGAAAGTTCTGATATCGTCTAGCAGACACCACCAGAAATATTATAGGGTTGATAGAATTAGGATTTGAAATTTTTAATTAATTAAGAGGATACCACTCTAATCACGAATTTATTAAATCAAGGGCAATGGCAATAATGGTCAGCTCTTATTTTTAATAGGCTACAGGCCTGGTTTTTTTATCCTCAATCTTACCCTTAATTAATAAATTATCGGAATATTAATTGTGATAATTTATTCCGTTTTATCTCCACTGCATGATAGGGGCATAATTCCTGACAGCAGAAGCAACGTATACAACGAGAAAGATCTGCCTGTGGTCTATTCTCAATCATTTCAATACATTTGGCCGGGCAATTCCGGGCGCATAAACCACAACCGACACATTTGCCATGTTCAAAATGAGGCTGGGGGCGTAGTATTTTGTAAAAAAAGGCATCCAGGTGGGGAGGTAAGGGAATAGGGATATGGCTAATTCCAGATGAAGTGGGAACTTTAAAGGGAATGGGTTTTAAATCCTCTCGATTCATTCCGCTAATGACTAGCTCCTGAAAATTTTGAGGAACTAATTCCCTTTCTATTGCCTTCTGCACTGTAAATACCTCCTTAGGGTCTAAACCAATTAGATGACAGAAGGCCAGATCAAGGGCATGAGGGTTAGTAGAAGCAGCTAATAGGCCAACTTCTTTTAAATCACCAGCGGAAGGACCAGCGCCTTCCATGGCTATCACTGCATCCATAATGGTTAATTGTGGTCTTACCAATTCGGCAATATCAACCAGCATCTCGGAAAAATCTTTAACATTACTCATTCTTAAATGATAGTCTGCCTTTAAGAGACCTGGAATAGTGCCAAAGAGATTTTTTACTGCACCGGTATAGATTGTAAAACCATGGGTTTTCAGTTTAGCAAGAGAGATAATAACATCAACTTCTTTAATAATCTGAGCCAGGGTAATCTGTTTTAAAATTTTCCCTTCTGGATAAGCATAGTTCTGCTGGTTGAAATTCCAGTTTAACTCAGCACCTGTTCTCTGAGCTACCTCTTCCATGCCAGTTTCTCGATAAATTCCCTTTAGCCAGGATTTAGTGAAAGGACCGCCCGGACTATCAGCTATAATAGTCTTTGCGCCAAGAGCATGGACTTGATTAACAACAGCTTCTACCAGAGCAGGATGAGTGGTAACTGCCGCTTCAGGAGGTTTTTTCATCAATAGGTTTACTTTCAACAGGACTTTCTGTCCAGGCTGGATAAATTGATTTAAACCACCTAACTCAGTGAACAATTGATTGGTGGCCTGGTTTATATCATTTTTCTGGTATGTTTTACATGGTACAAAAACAACTGGTCTATTTTTCATCATTTTTTCATCTTTTTTAATCCCTTCTTTTTCAATTTTTCCATTATAACAAAACTTTGCTAAAATAAATAGGGCTTAAGATTATACTCTTAAGTATTTAGTAATTTTTAAAGAATAAGCAGGTTCCCGTTTAGTATTGTTTTTTATAATTCCTATTCCTGTTTTGAAAATGAAAAAAAGAGAAGCCTCTTAATTGACCAAAAATTAAGTCACTATTTCAAATTGAATAAAACCCGCTCTAGAATTGAATCCCAATTTCCAGAACGGGTTTTATTAACCTCGGTAGTTCTAAATATTAATGGTTTACCTGTTTACCTAATTGATTATTGCTATTTTGCCATCATACATTGCGCTAAATTTTGGGCAAAAGCCTCCACATCTTCTGCTAATAAAGAACCAAATTTAGCATAACAATCGGAGATTTTATTTAAATCACCCACAAAATAGGCATTTACTAAATTATTCCAGATAGGGGTCATCTGAATTTTGCTTAATCCTTCGTTAATAATGGGCAGTATTCCTTCTGGGTCACCTTTCTGGACATAGAAAACATACTGTTCTTCAGTATTAATGGTACCAACAATTTTAATGGGATTGCTTTTTACAAAGGCCTCAGCAGCAGGTGTATCAGCAACAAAAACATCGATTCTCTTGTTTACCAAATCCATTATTCCCAGATCATTTGTTTCGTATAATTCTAAGGATTTGATATTTAGTCCTTTTTGTACCAGGTTTTCCTCCAACCAATCAGCCTGAGTTGTTCCTCTCTGAGCACCAATAATATATCCACCTGTTAAGGCAGTGGCGATATTCAATTCCGAGTCTTCACGAACCATTACCCCCTGGTTTCCAGTCCAGTAGGTATTGGATGCATCGGCCACTTGTAGTCTTTCTTCTGTTAAAGACATTCCAGCAGCAAGCAAATTGACTTTGCCTGATTGCAGGGCTGGAATAAGAGAATCAAAGCCAATGTCAAGTATTTCCAGTTCATATCCTTGAATTTTAGCGATTACTTTCATGAGGTCCATATCAAATCCCACAAAATTGTTGTTGGCATCGACCCATTCGAAGGGAGGCCAATCAGCAGAAGTTCCTACTATCAGTTTCGCTGGTGCAGCTAAGGTAGCTGAAATATTCATGGCCACCAATAAAACAATAATAAATAAGATACTTACCATTTTTTTAGCAGATTGCTTAATCATATTTTTTATTTCCTCCTTAATTTATTTTTTATAGAAACAGTTATAGTTCATTTCACTTTTAAAGTTATTTTCTTATTCCCATTCTCACCTCCTGTAAAATTTTTTAATTTTAATTTTATTTAGTTTAAGTTTGCTGTTAATTGTAAGGAAATTTATTAAATTTACTTAGCTATAAACCAGGAATACGGTATCTCCTTTCCACGCTATCCAGTATTTTAGAGAGAACTAAAACTAATACCAGATAAATTAAAGCAACAACAATAAAAACTTCAAAGGTTCTAAAATTACGGGAGGCAATTAATCTCGCCTGAGACATAATTTCTGGAGCCTGAATCATATAGGCCATGGAAGAGTATTTCAATAAATAAATAAGTTCATTAGACCAGGAAGGGATAACTAAACGAAACATCTGGGGAAGGACAATATGCCGAATAGCCTGCACTTTTTTCATTCCAAGAGAATAGGCAGCTATTAATTGTTCCTTCTTAATAGACTGAATGGCTCCCCTGAAATATTCCGCTTGATAGGCAGCGCTGTTTATACCCATACCAATAATAGCTGCTACAAATGGTGAAAGCATTATACCAACTGAGGGAAGACCAAAGTAGAGAATAAAAAGTTGGGTCAGCAAAGGTGTGCCTCGAATGATTTCTACAAAAAAAGTAGAGATAGTATATAACAATTTATTACCATATACTCTAGCCATGGCCACTGGAATACCCAGTACTATACCGATAGTAATGGCAATAATAGTAAGCTCTATAGTAACAACAGCTCCTGCTAATAATTTTGGTAAAATATTCCAGGCCAGTTCTAGGAAGCTCATTCCGCTTTTCCTCCGTAAAGTTCGGTAATTTTATGTAGAAATTCCCTGGTTCTGGGATTTTGGGCATGATGAAACATAATATCAGGTTTTCCTTCTTCTACAATTACCCCATTTTCCATAAAAATAATTTCATTAGCAACTGCTCGGGCAAAACCCATCTCATGGGAAACAACTACCATGGTCATTCCCCTTTCCGCCAGTTTAATCATTACATTCAGTACTTCTCCAATTAATTCCGGATCAAGGGCTGAAGTAGGTTCATCAAATAAGATTAGCTTGGGATTCATAGCCAGAGCACGAGCAATGGAAACACGTTGTTGTTGTCCTCCAGATAATTCAGCGGGATAGGCATTGATTTTATCTGCTAATCCCACTTGATTAAGTTTTTCTAAACTTATTTCTGTTGCTTTATCTTTAGGTATTTTTTTCACCACTACTAAACCTAAGCGAACATTGTCTAAAACAGTAAGATGAGTAAAAAGATTGAAATGTTGGAAAACCATGCCAATGGAAGAACGAATTAGATTAAGGTCAGTAGCAGGGTTGGTAACCTCAATTTCTTCTAACCAGATGCGACCTTTATCAGGAGGGGTCAGTTGATTGATACAGTTTAGCAAAGTACTTTTCCCAGTTCCTGAGGGACCAATAATAACCTTCGTTTCTCCCTGATTTACCTGAAAAGAAATTCCTTTTAATACTGCTAATTTTCCATAACTTTTATATAAATTTTCTACCTTCAGAATAACGTGGGGCATTTTAAATCCTTTCTAAGACAGATTGCTCCCTTCTTGTTTTTATTTCATAACCAGGAATCTTGTATTTTTCTTCCAGGAACCTTAAGAGCTGATTTCCAATAAAGACCAGTATAAAATAGATTAAAGCACAAACGGTATAGACCAATAAGGCATTGCCAAAGGTACGAGCAACGATATAACGACCCTGCCTTAAAAGTTCTGTCACCCCAACTGCATAAGCCAGAGAAGTATCTTTTAAAACGACGGCATATTCATTAGCCCAGGAAGGTATGGATAGTCTTAGAGCTTGAGGGAGAATTACGTACCTTATTGATTGAAGTGTATTCATGCCTAAAGAGCGAGCTGCTTTCATCTGGTCTTCTCCAATTGTTTGGATTGCTCCTCTAAATATTTCGGATTGATAGGCAGCTGAACGTAAACCCATGGCTAAGATAGCAGCCATAAAGGCACTGATGTTAATATGGAAGAATGAGGAACCAAAATAGAATAAGAAGAGCAAGACTAGAGCGGGAATTGCTCTAAAAAGACGTTCGAAAGGTATGATAACAAGTAACTGTAAATAAAGAGGCCCATAAACTCGTCCCAAAGCCAACAAAATGCCCAGTAAAAACCCTAAAGCTAAGAAGTATATAGTAAGCTCAATAGTAACTAAGGTGCCTGATAATAAGGATGGCATTCCCTGCCAGATTAAATATAATTGTTCCATAGTTTCGATAAATTACTTACTCCTTACCCTTTCTTAATAAAATTCTTAATGCAATTCTATTTATATTTTATAACAAGATGACCAAAATAAAAAATCTCGCAGCCTCTTTTTTCTATAATATAGTAAAATCTTTTAAAGAGGGCGAGATATTGCTTTATCATTATTATCTTCACTTTGAATTAAAAATTTTTGATTATCTCTTTCAATTCTTTAATTTTGTTTTCTGCCTCAAGCTCTCCCTGCTTAATGATTGCTGCTCTTTTTTCGGCTTCCATCAAGAAAGAAACTTCACCTCGATAGTGAGGTTGGAAAATAAGATCAGCATCAGCCAGAGAATGTTTAGTTAATTCTCCCATCATTATATCAATACTCCGATCAGCAATGGAAATTACATTAGAAGGGTCATTTTTTTCTTCGATGATATCACGCAAATTGACGGCAATCACTATATCAGCACCCATCTCGCGCACTATATCAACCGGGACCGGGTCTGTTAATCCTCCATCGACTAAGATCATGCCTTCGAATTCAAATGGTGAGAAGACGCCAGGAATGGATATGGAAGCAGCTACTGCATTGGAGACCTTGCCTTTATCCATAATAATTTTATCTCCAGTTACTAAATCAGTTGCCACTGCCTTAAAGGGAATCTCAAGATCATAATCAAAATGAGCCCAATTAGAAATTTGGTCGAATTTATCTCTAATGGCAATAGTAGAGATAAGACCCTTAGGCCAGCCTGGATTGATTACTAATTTTGGCAGGTTTACGGAAATGCCTAATATTTTTTTATCTTGGTATTCCTCTAATTCAATGGTGATATTTTTAAAAGAGAGATATTGGGTAAAGTTTTCTGTTAAAATATAGTTTTCAATTTCCTGAATATCCAGACCCAGAGCATACAGGGCGCCTATTAAACTACCTACGCTGGTGCCGGCAATATAGTCAATTTTGATTCCTTCTCTTTCCAGAACTTTTAATACCCCAATATGGGCAAACCCGCGTGCCCCTCCAGCACCCAGAGCTAATCCTATTTTAGGTTCACTTTTGGCCAATGAAAAGTCTATAAAAATAATAGTAGAACAGAAAATAATAATCAGAATTAGGATACCAATAAGAATATTATTCTTTTTCATGCCTTCCATTATAGAATATTGTTCTATGCTGTGCAAGATTTAAAATTACGTCCTAATTTATAATTATAAGTAGTATTATGATTAATTATAGCAAGGTTGTTAATGAATAAATATTTTACTTAATCGTTGATAAATAAGGAAAAATTGAATATACTTAATATTTATAACTATATTTGAGAGTCAGAAATAAAATAATTTTCGGGGGAGATTAGCACTATATGGTTTCACCTAAAATGTTGTACAGTCTTCTTGCTACTTTTTCGCTATCATTGGCCATTTTTTTTAAAAAAATTGGATTATTGATGGGAGTTCCCACCTTTAGACTTTTCTTACAGTTTATGATTATTGCTGCTTTTACTTTAAATGTAAATCTTTTTATATTTAAGAGGAAATATATTATTGATATTAAAAAGATTAAGCCCTCTGAATGGAAGATGATATTTTTGGCAGGATCCTTCTTGTTTGCGGCTCATCTGGTTAGTACCTTTGGTCTGGGGTTTACTACTTCCATTAATTATAGTTTTATTAATAGAAGCACGCTAATTTTTTCTACCATACTGTCCTTCTTATTTTTAGGTGAAAAAATGGATCGAGATATGACAGTATTAATAATTGCTTTTTTTGTAGGTGTATATCTAGTAAGCACAGCCGGTCAATTAATTATTCCTCGTTTTGGTGATTTATTAATTTTAGTAGGTTCGCTATTTTTTGCTTCCTTTTCCATAACTCAAAAGTTAATAAATAAAAAAGTTTCTCCAGAGCTTATCAGTTGGGGTGTTCTTTCTAGCAGTGCCGGGTATTCTATTTTAGCCAGTCTATTATTAAAGATTAATATATTATCTTTAGATGGTTTTTTATTTATATTATTAGCTGGCTTTTTTGAAGCTATAGTTATAGTATTTATGAACAAAACTATTCAAATTACCAGCGTAACCTATTATTATATGATGACCATGCTTACCCCCATTATTAATGGATTCCTGGGCATTATCTTCTTAAATGAATCTTTCCAAGCAGTACAGATTATTGGTGGAATTATCCTTATTATAAGTGTCATCTTAGCTCAAAGATTAAAATTCTAATCAATAATAAATTTAAAAAAATATTTTATTTATATTCTTGATTTTTTGTATTTATATGATATTATTATTGTATAATGTATACAACATAATCTATACAACTAATAATTATATTATCTATCAAATGGTTCTATTTATATGGCTAATTTCTCAAAAATCAAGAATCGGGAATTATTAAGTCAGAAGGTTTATCGTATTATCAAACGAGATATCATCCGCGGCAAATTGGTAGCTGATACCCGATTATTCGAAGAGAAAATTTCCAAGCAAATGAATATAAGTAGAACCCCTGTCAGAGAAGCACTTCGCTTATTAGCTGCCGAAGGTTTTGTAACCCTGATACCCAATAGTGGTATTGTAATAAACCAGGTTTCACCTCAGGATCTATTGGATGTTCTTAATATTAGACAGCAATTAGAAACTTATGCCGTTACTCTTGCTATCCAGAAAATTAGCGAGCAAGATATAAACAATTTAGAAACAATAGTCCAGCAGATGGAAGAAGCTGTACTTTCTGGAGATGCCCTTTATTTTAGTAATTTAAATTCCAAATTTCATAAGTGTATCATTAGAATTTCAGAAAATAAGAAGTTAATGGAAATATGTGATAATTTATATAAGCAATCTGAACATTGGATAAAGGCTTTGGGAGTACCAGAACGTCTAAGAAATAGTCTTGGAGAGCATAAAGAGATATATCAAGCGCTTCGAGAAAAAGATGTAGAAAGTTCAAGGCAAGCCATGCATACTCACTTAGAAAATGTTATTACTAATGTCTGCCAGAATGGATGGAAAGGAGATACCGAGAAAAATGAGGAAGATTGATGCTAGAGAAATTACTGCGGAGGTAAAAAGCTTGTTCTTAAAAGCCAATTTTCAGATAGGTAAAGATGTCCTGAAGGCCTTAGAGAAAGCACTTACAGAGGAAAAGTCCAAAGTTGGTCAGGATGTCTTAAAGATGATTATCGAGAATCATCGTTTGGCCTCCTCTGAAGAACTGGCTATCTGTCAGGATACCGGATTAGCAGTGTTGTTTGTGGAGGTAGGACAAGAAGTCTGTATCGTGAATGGTCATTATGGGGAGGCAATTAATAAAGGTGTAGAAGAAGCCTACCAGGAAGGCTATTTAAGAAAATCGGTAGTAGACGACCCGGTCTTTGAGAGAAAAAATACCAAAACTAATACCCCGGCCTTTATTTATACCGACATTGTGCCTGGAGATAAGATTAAAATAACTGTGATGCCCAAAGGTTTTGGTAGTGAAAATATGAGTGCACTGGCGATGTTGACTGCTGCTCATGGTGCCAAAGGTATTCTAGACTTTATTGTGGATACAATAAGAAAAGCCGGGCCCAATCCCTGTCCACCTACGGTTATTGGAGTAGGTATTGGTGGAACTGCTGATAAGGCCATGGTCATTGCCAAAAAGGCCATTGCCCGTCCCCTTGGTGAGCATAATGCCCACCCCCAATATGCCCAGCTGGAGAAAGAGACCTTAGAGAGGATTAATCAATTAGGAATTGGACCAGCTGGCTTAGGTGGTAATATCACAGCCCTGGCGGTACATATAGATTATCTACCTACCCACATAGCTGGTATGCCAGTGGCGGTCAATGTCTGCTGTCATGCTACCCGTCATGCCTCTGGAGAGATATGATTTTTATAGAAGATTATTGATGGAAGGAGATTATATTCATGGCTGAAGAAATTAGAATTACCACCCCACTGGCAGAATCTGTGGTATTAAGCCTCAAAGCAGGTGATTCGGTAAAGATTTCGGGCAATCTCTATACTGGTAGAGATGCTGCTCATAAGAGATTATATGAATTGCTTAAGGAAGGTAAAGATTTACCTTTTCCTATCGCAGGACAAATTATCTATTATGTTGGCCCAGCCCCAGCCAAACCAGGTTATGCCTGTGGCCCTGCTGGTCCTACTACCAGTTATCGTATGGATCCCTATACCCCTCTCTTATTAGAAAAAGGACTGAAAGGTATGATTGGGAAGGGTTTGCGTTCCAAAGAGGTAATTGAGAGTATGAAGAAGAATAAAGCAGTTTATTTTGCCGCCGTAGGAGGTGCAGCAGTCTTAATTGCCAAAAGTATCAAAAAATCAGAAGTAATTGCCTACCCGGATTTGGGAGCAGAAGCTATCTACCGTTATTATGTAGAGGATTTTCCGGCTATTGTCTGTATTGATGCTTATGGTAATAATCTCTACGAAAGTGAACCCCCTAAGTATAGAAAAGAATTATAAATATTATTAACAGATATGAAGGAGAAAGAGAATGGATCTAAATCAAGAAGCACTCAAACTACATAGTGAAAATAGAGGTAAATTAGAGGTAGTAAGTAAGACTAAGATCAAGGACATGCATGACCTGGCAGTGGTCTATACCCCCGGTGTTGCTGAGCCCTGCCGGGTGATCAATAAGGATATTTCCCAGGTTTATACCTATACCACCAAGGGGAATATGGTAGCGGTGGTCTCTGATGGAACAGCTGTTCTGGGTTTAGGAGACATCGGTCCAGAGGCGGCCATCCCGGTTATGGAAGGAAAAGCAGTCTTATTTAAGTATTTTGCCGGGGTAGATGCCTTCCCCATCTGCCTTGCTACCAAAGATCCCGAGAAGATTATCGAAGCAGTAACCTTAATTGCACCCGTCTTTGGGGGGATTAATTTAGAAGATATCAGTGCCCCCCGTTGTTTTGAGATCGAAAGGAGATTAAAAGAAAGACTTGATATCCCGGTCTTTCATGATGATCAACATGGTACTGCCGTGGTGGTCTTATCTGGACTCCTCAATGCCTTAAAGTTAGCTCATAAAAAGATGGAAGAGGTCAAGATAGTGGTCAATGGTGCTGGCTCAGCTGCCATTGCCGTCTCCAAATTTTTACTTTCTGCCGGTGCTCAAAATATCATCCTCTGTGATTCCAAAGGTATTGTTTATGAAGGACGCACTGAAAACATGAATTCGGCCAAAGAAGAGATGGCTAAGCTCACCAACAAAGATAAAGTGAAAGGTACCCTTGCTGATGCCTTAGTGGGCGCTGATGTCTTTTTAGGATTATCGGGACCAAATGTGGTTACCAGCCAGATGGTAAAGACTATGGCTTCTGACCCCATCATCTTTGCCATGGCTAATCCCACCCCCGAGATCCTGCCTGAGGAGGCCAAGGCTGGTGGTGCCCGTATCATTGCTACCGGACGTTCTGACTACCCCAATCAGGTCAATAACTGTCTTGGTTTTCCGGCTATCTTTAAAGGTGCTCTTTCGGTGAGAGCCAGAGATATCAATGAGGAGATGAAATTAGCCGCTGCCCAGGCCATTGCCTCGGTTATTCCGGAGAGTGAACTAAGTGAAACCAACTTCATTCCCAATGTCTTTCACCCTGAAGTGATGAAGAAAGAGGCTGAAGCAGTGGCTCAGGCTGCCCGGGAAAGTGGAGTGGCCAGGATATAAAGAGATACTAATTAAAACTTTAGAACTACCAATAAAAAAAGTAATAATTAAAAAAATAAAAATAAGAGAAAAGGAGAAAATAAGATGTTATTTCAAGAAACAAGAGATTTTTTAGAAAAGTTAGGACTACCCAAAGGAGATTTATTTGATTTACCAACCTCTGGTAAGACCTTCCCTGATGGAGCACACTTCCGTATTGAAGTGCCTACCATTAATTCTGCCGAGGCTATGAAGTCACTCTTAGAGAATGCCAAACGTCAGGGAGTAAACATTAATCGGGTAGATGAAACCTATGGTATCTTCAGACATACCTTAGCGGAGATCAAAGAATATGCCAAAATAGGCCAAGATTTTGGTTGTGGTCTCAATATGTCCGTAGGTCCCAGGGCTACCTATGATACTGGAGCTACCGTCCTCTCTCCCCAGGGAGTTCGGGTAGGCTATCGCCTAAGAGGAATGGAACAGGTCTTACGAGCAGTGGAAGATATCAAAAGGGCGGTTGATTGTGGTATTCGGGGTATACTCATCTATGATGAAGGACTGCTCTGGCTGGTTAATGAAATGCGCAAGGCTGGTAAATTACCCAAGAATATACGCTTTAAGACCTCTGCTCACTGTGGACATTGTAATCCAGTTGCCTTCCATGTTTTAGAGCAATTAGGAGCGGATACCATTAATCCTGTCCGGGATCTTTCTTTACCTATGTTAGCAGCATTAAGAAGAGGAACGACCTTACCTTTGGATTTACATACTGACAATCCTCCAGCCTCTGGTGGTTTTATTCGTTCTTATGAGGCACCAGAGATAGTGCGAGTTGCCTCTCCCTGCCATCTAAAATGTGGAAACTCAGCGGTAGCCGCTCATGGTCAAATCACCAACGCTCAGGATGGAAAACGAATGGCTGACCAGGCTGTTATTATCAAAGAGATGATGGATAAGTATTTCCCGGAGGCTATTCAGAGTGAACCCAATCAGGCTGATATGGAGATTCCGGAAATATAATTAAAGATAATATATTAGGTAATGTAATCAAAACTTTAAAGAAGGGAAGGTGAAAAGATAATATGGCTAAACTAAAAATAACCGTAAATGAAAGTGAAGTTCAACCGATTAGAAAAGATCCTCCCAGGACTTCCAAAATACTATTATCTGAGCATACTGTTGGTGCCCGCAGTATGTCCATGGGGGTTAACTACACTGATGTAGGTAGTATGATTCCAGATGGTGTGCATGAAAATCAAGATGAAGCGATGTTTTTGATTCAAGGAAGAGCAAAATTGGTGATAGAAGATAAAGATGAGTATATTTTAGAACCAAATACGGCCTTTTTTGTAAAAGCAGGGACCAAACATCGTATTGAAAATATTGGAGATATACCCACTAAGATTGTCTGGGTATATTCCCCACCGTTGCCAGCACATTTAAAGGAGAAATAATAAATTGTTAAAATACAGGGCTAATATAATTGAAAATATTATGTTAGTCCTTTAAAGTATTTTAAAAATATAAATTGGGTCAGTGAAAGTAAAGAAAATAATATAAAAGGGAAGTGATTTAATTATGGGAAAATGGAATTTTCCTCAAGAAGGTTGCATGGATAAAGATAATGGAATGTATTTCCAAACCATGAATACCAAATCAGTAAAGGAAAGGTTAGCCAAGGATGATATTATAATTATTCCCGTGGGTAGCACGGAATGTCACGCTGCTCATTCTCCCTTTGGAGAAGATACCTATTTGGTTACCAGGATGGCAGAACAGGTAGCAGGAAAAACAGGTTGTACCATCGCCCAGCCGATCTGGTATGGTTCTCATCCCTATCAGCATGTAGGTATGCCGGGCACAGTTATTATTCCCGAGTATGTTTTTATAGATTATTTAATTGCAGTTATTGCTGGCTTATGGAATGCCGGTTTTCGCAAACAAATTCTCCTGAATGGTCATGCTCAGGAGTATGTGATTCCCAATGCCATTCATATGTTTGAAAAGAAATATAAAGTTCCAGCTGTTATTGCTAATGTAAACTGGCCTTTTGCCGCTATTCAATATTTAAAAGACAAGGAGCATGGTGGTCCCTTTGAAACACCCTTCCAGCATGCCTGTGAAGTGGAAACCTCTCTGGCTATGGCACTATTCCCGGAATTCAATCATTTAGAAGATGCCGTGGATACCAAACCACTTGGTTTAATTAAAGGTAATCATGTGGATAAAGGTGGAGATATTTATCAAAAACCATTACCCGGACAATGTCAGGTAGGATTTAGTGCTATGGAGATAAGAGGTACTCCGGAAGGAGTGGTAGGTTCGGCTACCCTGGCCGATCCCAAGAAGGCTCAAAAAGCCATTGAGACAATACTGGATTATCTGGTTAAGTTGCATGATGATATTCTGGAAGCCTTCCCTCCTGGGAAGTTACCAGAGGCACATCTGATGTCAGAAAGACCTCAAGAAGAGATTGAAAAAGTATTGAAAGGTCCTCTAAATGGAGGGATTAGTATTTACGCCCTTGAGTAGTTCCCATAATAGAGAAAGGAACAAAAAATGGCTGATAATCAGAAAAAAACCATTAAAGTAGCAAGTTCAAAACTATACAATTTTTGTCTGCAATGTTTCCGGGAAATTGGCGTCTCTGAAGATGATGCCCAAATTTTAAGTGATACCTTAATGCAAGCAAATCTGAGAGGAGTGGATTCCCATGGTATTGCCAGATTACCTCGATATATTGAAAGGGCCCAGAGAGGTTTAATTGATTACCAGAAAGAAATAAATATTGAATCAAAAAATTTATGTATAAGCACGATTAATGCTAAAAACAATTTTGGTCAACTTGTGGCTTATCATGGTATGAAAGAAGCCATCCGGAAAGCAAACCAAAAAGAAACAGGGGTTGGGTTGGTGGGAATTAGCCATACCAATCATATCGGTATGGCTGCTTATTATGCTATGATAGCCCTGAAAGAGGGAATGATTGGTATCGTGATGTCCAACTCTCCTTCTGCCGTGGCTCCCTGGGGTGGAGCACAAGCGATACTGGGAACTAATCCTATGGCGATTGCTATTCCGGCGGGCAAGGAATATCCGATTGTATTAGATATGGCTACCAGTCTGGTGGCTAGAGGGAAAATACGGTTAGCCTTAGATAATAAGCAGGAAATTCCTTTAGGTTGGGCTTTAGATGAAGAGGGTAATCCCACTACCGATCCCCAAAAGGCTATAAAAGGGGCTCTGTTACCTTTTGGAGGTCCCAAGGGTTATGCCCTATCCTTAATTATCCATATCTTTTCTACTATATTGAGCAACTCAGCCAGAGAGACGGATATTAAATCGCTGGATGATTTTTCGGGAAATTCGGAGATTGGCAATTTTTTGTGCGCTATTAAGATTGATTCTTTTATTCCTCAAGATATATTCAACAATGAAATGGATGAATTAATAAAAAGAATAAAAACATCGAAGCTGGCCAGAGGAACTAACAGAATATATTTACCTGGAGAAATTGAATTTGAAGAACAAAAAAAGAGAGAAAAAGAAGGGATTCCCTTGTCTATAACTTTATATGATAATTTAGAAACCCTGGCTGTGGAATTAGGAGTAAATTTCAATATTTAAAATTCGGGTAACAACTTATTTATGTAGGTAAAAAGATATCTAAAAAAGAATAAGAATAAATTTATCATCTAGTATAGTTAGCATAGTACTTAATAATAAAAATTGTAAAAAAATTTAATAGATTTAAAGGAGGGCAATAAATTGGACGAATCTAAGGAATATATTTTAGAAAGGATGAAGGAACGGAAGAGTATCAGGGATTATACTGATCAAAAAATTTCTGAAGAAGACTTAAAGATTATCTTAGAATGTGCCAGATTTGCTCCATCTGGAGAGAATGCCCAACCCTGGCGATTTATTGTGGTTAGAGACCAAGAAAGTAAAGATTTTTTAGCTCAGATTTCCAAAAATGGCAGCGGAAGACGATTCACGGGAGAATTTTTAGGTCAGAAAATGCAAGAAAGATTTGCTGGATTAGAGGATGAAGAGAAAAAGAAAAAAATATTCAAAAAGCTTACTTCTGGTAATGTTTCGGCTTTTGTTAATCAGGCTGATTTGATTTTAATTGTTTGTGGTAGAAAAGATGTTTGGGATACCCCTTATGATTGTTCGGCAGCAATTGAAAATATTTTACTAGCAGTGAGCGATTTAAAATTGGGTTGTTGCTGGGTAATTGCTCCCTGCATAGATGTTCGTGATGAAATAAGGATTAAGGAATATTTTAATATTCCAGATGAACTAAAAGTAATAAGTATCTTTCCAATTGGATATCCAGCAAGAATTCCTCATGTTCGTCCCAGAATTCCTTTAGAAGAGTTAGTATACAGAGAGAGATATGGGGATTTTTATTATCAACAAGAGGAGGTTAAATAATACTCATGAAAGATAATAACCATTTTATGGATACCTTATTTTTTGAATCAGTGAAAGAATTTTGGAATGAACGAGGGAGAGGCGCTCGCTATAGATTAACTACGGTCGGAGTAGCATTTTTTAAAGAACAACTAAATTTAAATAAGTCAAAAAGAGAGAATATCGAAGAATTTAAAAAATATCTGCTTGATAATAATTATTGTAAGTCTATAAAGTTCAATGAAGATGATTTTTCTATTACTGCTAAGGTTGAGGATTGCTGTTTAAAGAATATTAGAGAAAAATACCAAAAAAATAATATGGAAATCTTATGTTGTCCTCTTGCCAATATGATCATGTATATCATGGAATTAGAAACAAAGATGTCTCCTGAATTAATACCTATTGAAGTTGAGGATGATACCTGTAAATTAACTATAGCGAAAGTAGGCACTGCAGAAGTAACTGAAAAGGAGGGATAAAAAATTGAGCAATAAGGTAATTGGATTGGCTAAAGCCGTAAGGGAAATCCCTGATGATGGTGCTGAAATAGCCTTAGGTAGGTTTGCTATAATATAATACAAAATCCTATTGCTTTTGTTAGTGAAATGATAAAGCAAAATAAGAAAAACTTGAAAGTATATAACCTCTGTGTATTTGGTTTTAGTGAAGAAAAAAAAGATGCAATTGGACTCTATTCATCCAGGAGTTAGTATAGAACAGTTAAAGAAAACAAAGAAGAAGAGATCGAACTCTTAGAAAAGCAAATTGATCCAGACCATTAATATATCTAAAATTATTAAATTGGTAATATTTTTGCACATTAAAGGGAAAATAGAAAAATGTTAAATATTAAATCAAAAATTAATAAAAGTAAAAAGAGAAAGAGGTGAAGTATAATGAAGAGAATAAGCTTTTTTGTGGTACTGATTGTAGTTGCCCTATTATCATTTAGCTTATCTGGGTTTTGTGCTGGTGTCTATCCGGAACGGAACATTAACTGTGTAGTCGGTTTTTCACCAGGTGGACCTACTGATGTAATTGCCAGAGGTTCTGTTCCCATCTTACAGGAAATCTTAGGGGTAGGCATTGCCATCACCAATATGCCGGGAGCAGCAGGAGCAACTGCCGCCAAGTTTGTTCTGGACCAGCCTGCTGATGGTTATACTTTCTATTTTGGCTCCGAAATTATGTCAGTATGGCAGGTTATGGGAACAATGGATATGTCTCCTTTGAGAGATTTTGATTGTGTTAAACTAGTGGCAGAAGCGACACCGGTACTGGCAGTCCCTCCCAAGTCACCATTTAATTCTGCAGAGGAATTTGTAAAGTATGCTCAAGAAAACCCTGGTAAGTTGAGGATTGGTACCGCCGGGCCAGGTACTGTTCCTCATGTTTCTGGATTAATGTTACAACAAAAATTGGGCTGTGAATTTACCTTTGTTCCCTATCAAGGTGGTGGCCCAGCCATTACTGCAGTAATGGGTGCCCAGGTAGATGCTACCATCGAGATGGTACAATCTATGGTTTCTGCCCATCAGGGAGGTCAATTGAAGATACTGGCTTCTTTTACTAATGTGCCAATACCAGGATTAGAGGAGATACCTCCGATAGGGCAAATATATCCTGAATTACAGGAAGATTTACCATATGGACCTTATTTTGGTCCTTTTGTCAAGAAAGGAACATCGGAAGAAGTTATCACTGTTCTTAAAGAAGCCATGGACAAAGTAATTGCTGATCAACGCTGGATTGATTATACTGATAAAATGTACTTAACCAGAATTAATTACAGTGGTGAGGAAGCCATTGAGTATCTGGAAAATTGGACTGCCAAGGCAGCCTGGCTTCTTTACAATGCAGGAGCCGCTCCTAACTCTCCAACAAAATTTGGTATTAAGAATTTAGAACTATTGAAGAAATTAGATAAATAATACAATTTATTTTTAAATTTTTCCCTTTAATGTGCAATTTTTATATTTGAAAAAATGATGAAAAAAATGAAGTTGAAATATAATAAAATAGGAAGGATAACTCAATTTTATGGTATTAGTGGATAAAAAGAAGTGCATAGGTTGCGGAGTGTGTACTACAGTATGTCCTGCCGGGGCAATAACACTTTCAGATAGTGAGGAATATGCTATTATCGACCATGATTTATGTATGGAATGTTTCACCTGTGTAGAAACCTGCCCTCAAGAGGCAATTTATAAAGATGATAGCAAATAAAATTAAGAGGTAGAGGTGAGCTTCAATTTATGAATAATAATCAAGAAACTCAGTTATTATATAGAATTATTTCCCTTTTATTTTTGGCATTGGTTATTACTATTATTGGTATTGATATAAGTGGAAAATATTTTCAGCAAGGTATTGCTTTATTTTCAGTAACTTCACCAATACTATTCCCCTTTTTAGTTTTTTTAACGTTACTTATCAGTTTTATTTTGGAATTATGGTCTGATATAAAAGAGATTTTATATGTTTTTGCTCAGAATGGAAAAGATGAGGTCATAAGGCAAAATAAAAATTTATTAAAAACAAAGCAAATGTTTCATATTTTTAGTTTTATAATTATCAGCGTGATCTATATATATTTATTGCCCAGATTACATTTTATCCCAGCAACCAGTTTGTATATGTTTTGTATTATGATGGTAATTAATGAGAAAGATAAATTTTTTGCTAAATTGGCTAAAGCAGTACTGGCAACTGGGATTACTATTCCCATTATATATTATATTTTTTATGAAATTTTTGAAGTAATTTTACCATAATATTTTATAGTATCGTGATTTTTAAAAATTCCGATACTATAAAATAGATTTTTTAAAGTAAGGTATAACATATTCTGATACCCTCACTCTAACCCTCCCCCTTGAGGGGAGAGGGGAAGGAGAGGGTGATAATGAGGGGTTTCAGGGGATACCTCCCCAGAATATCTTGCATTTGAGTTTTGAGAGGAGAGTTAATATGTTTATTCTATTGTTATATAATATAGTTGGGGTAATTGTTGGTTTAGTGATGGGAGCAATGCCAGGATTAACTGTTACCATGACTGCTGCTCTGTGTGTTTCTTTAACTTTTGGTTGGCCTATGGTAGAGGCTCTTGCTTTCATAATTGGAGCTTTTTGTGGTGGTGTTTTAGGAGGAGCCCTATCTGCTATTACCATAAATATTCCTGGCACAGCGGCAGCCGTTGCTACAACTTTTGATGGATTCCCACTTAAACAAAGAGGAGAAGCAGATACCGCTTTAGGGCTTGCCTTATTTAGTAGCCTGGTTGGAGGTATGTTTGGGTTATTATTTTTTCTAATATTAGGCCCTATCATAGGGCATTATGCCCTTCAATTTGGAGCACAGGAATATTTTGTGTTAACAGTTTGGGGTTTAACCCTGGTTGCGGTATTAAGTAAAGGAAATTTTAGAAGAGGCCTCATAAGTGCTGTGATTGGTATATTTATTGGGATGATTGGGATGGATCCCATTACCGGGTTAATGAGATTTACCATGGATATTCCACTCTTGAGCGGAGGAATTCATTATGTAGTGGCCATGATAGGATTGTTTGGCATGAAAGAGGTCTTTGTGCAATTAGATAGCAGAAGAGGATTTAAATTAGATATCAAGGGTTACAGGATATCTAATCTATTGCCTAAATTTAAATTAATTAGAAGCTTAAATATAAGATGGTTACTATCAGCACCAATTGGTGCAATCATAGGTCTTCTACCTGGTACGGGCGGAGATGTCGGAGCGCTCGTTTCTTATGGTTTTCTCAAGAATATAATCAAAAAACCGAGCAGACCATTTGGAGAAGGCGCTTATGAGGGTGTTATAGCTCCTGAAGTTGCCAACAAAGCTGCAGTAGGGGGTGCCTTGACGACGATGTTGACTTTAGGTATTCCAGGTGATTCAGTTACTGCGGTTATACTGGGAGCTTTTTATCTTCATGGATTACTTCCTGGGCCAACTTTTATGTTAACAGAAAAGAGTTATTTTTATCTAATTGCAATTTTAGTTGGTGCTGGTATGGTTTTTGCTTATTTTATTGGAATTATTGGAAGTAATGCCATGATCAAGATGTTAGATTTACCAAAATGGTATCTGATTGCTTTTATTCCTGTTCTTTGTATTGTTGGCTCTTATGCCTTACAAAATAAGTTAACTGATGTATTGTTTATGTTTATTTTTGGTCTTTTAGGTTATATTTTAGAGAAATCTGAGTATCCTGTAAGTCCAATAATTTTAGGTATTATTTTGGGTCCGATGGTAGAAGTGAATTTTAGACAGGCTTTAATTATTACCGGGAGTTTTCCCAGTCTTATTTTGTCCTTTTTTACCCGTCCACTCAGCTTGATTTTAATTATTTTAGTTGTCCTATCTTTCCTATTACAGAGTAAAGTCACAAATTTATAGTATATCAATTAGCCTGTATTTGATTTATCTATTATTTTAAAATTATAATTTTAATAGATATTTAAATAAAGAAAAATGTATATTCTAATAGATTTTAATAAGATAGAGTATAATTCTCATAAATTTTTTTATTTAAGGTAAAAAGACTCAAGAGGGGAATTTTCCCTCTTGAATATCTTATGGAAAGGATTGTGAAAGTTATGTATGGTTATTGGGGAAAAGTACTTAGAATTAATTTGAAAGAAAGAAGCTATCAGGTAGAAGAGGTGCCGGAAAGTGTTTGGCAAAAATATGTCGGTGGTTCTGCCTTTGGAGCCAAAGTTCTCTTAGAGGAAACCCCTCCTAAGGTAGACCCTCTTTCAGAAGAGAATAAAATTATCTTTGCCGTAGGTGTTTGGCAATCTGCCAAAAATCCTGGGAGTGGTAAATGGAGTGTAGTTACCAAATCACCTTTAACCAAAACTTTTCTTGATTCTTCTGGGGGAGGTAATTTTGCTGTTGCTCTTAAGAGAACAGGGTATGATGCCCTTATTATAGAAGGGAAAAGTCCCTCTCCGGTAAAGGTAATTATTAATAATGAGCAGGTAAAAATCGAAGCTGCTGACTCCCTCTGGGGTAAAGACGCTTTAGAAACTTTTCATGATTTTAAGTCATCTCTAAATGATAATCGTTACAGTATTGTCTATATTGGTCCTGCTGGAGAAATGGAACATCCTATTGCCTGTATCGGTTGTGATGGACACAGTGTAGCCGGGCGTGGTGGTGCCGGGGCAGTAATGGGTGCCAAAAAATTGAAGGCCATTGCCATACTGGGCAGTAAAGAGGTTCCCCTTTATGACCCAGAGAAGGTCAAAACTCGTGCTCTGGAATTAATGAGAGAATTTACCAAACGTTCAGCTGAAAAGAGAAAGACGGGAACTACTTCTGCCCCTACCTCCTTTGAAAAGATTGGCAATCTCCCCTTAAAATACTGGGTGGGGGAAACCTGGGGAAAATCTGAACAGATAGCAGCCCCCTATTACAATGAATTACTGCATACCAAACCCACTTTTTGTGCTAACTGTCCCTACGGTTGTCACCGCCATATTAAATTAGAAGAACCCAAAGAGTACGCCGTAGAAGGAGCAGGCCCGGAATATGAAACATTGGGTATGATGGGCGGGTCCTTCTTATGCTCTGATTTACCTGCCATTACCAAGGCTAATGATATATGTAACCGTATGGGAATTGATACCATTTCCACTGGTGCCTGGGTTAGCTTCCTGGCCGAGTGTTATGAAAAGAAGATCATAAATGAGGCAGATACCGGTGGTATAGCGATAAATTGGGGAGATGGTAAGGTACTGGTACAGCTTACAGAGAAGATTGCTAAACTGGAAGGCATAGGTGCATATTTTAAGGAAGGTATCGTCGGTGCTGCCCAAAGGTTAGGTCCTAAGACCGAGGATTTAATTGTTCAGGTTAAAAATCTGGATTATCCTGCTCATGACCCCAGATGTCATCTGGCCGCAGGTTTAAATTATGCTACCGGCACCCGAGGAGCTTGCCATGAAAGAGGAGATGCTCAGGGATTCTTCTATCCAGAGTTAGGGATGGAAGGTCCGGCCAGAACCATGGAGGAGGTGCCTTACTATGTGATAAGGCAGCAGAATATGAGTAGCCTGGCTAATAGTCTGAGTATCTGTAAATTTATCATCAGAGTTCCCAAAATTGCCTTGGCCGAGATCATAGAAATATTAAATGCTGCTACTGGCTGGAACTGGACTATTCCGGACCTGGAAAAGGCCGGGGAAAGAGGCTTTCTCTTAGAACGATTAATCAATGTGCGGGATGGCATCTCCCGCAAGGATGATATCTTACCCAAAAAGATGACCATACCAGCTAAGACTGGACCCCGAGCCGGAAGAGCTCCAGTACCTCATGATAAGGCCTTAGATGAATACTACCGACTTAGAAAATGGACTAAGGATGGTATCCCGACCGAACAGGCCTTACAGGAAGCAGGTTTGGAAGAGTATAGATATTTATTATAAACTAAAAAATTAACATAATAAAAATAAAAAACAAGGTAGTTATAATTTATTTTCCTGTTTTTTATTTGTTGATTGATAGTGGAGAATTTCAGCAGGTGTTTTTTAAGTGAACACATTTTAATAGGTCAACAAAAAAAGTAGACTTGTTTCATAGAAGAAACCGAAATAATGAATTGTTTACCAGTACTTCCTCTTCTTCTCCTCTCCCTTGAAGGGAGAGGGTTAGGGTGAGGGTGTCAGAATATATTGTTCCTTATTTCAGAAAGAGTATTTTATAGTATCGAAATTATTGAAATTCCGATACTATAAAATAAAAGTATGGCAATTTTTGTGCCATTTTTAGATACATTGTTATATTCCATCACAACTTGAAAAACAATAAGTAAAGGAGAGATATATTATGGAGAAGGCATTGAGAGACATTAAGGTATTGGATTTTACGCAGTATTTATCAGGTCCTCATTGCACATCGGTTCTTTGTGAACTGGGAGCCGAGATTATCAAGATTGAAAGACCAGGCACTGGAGAACCAGAGCGGGAAGCGGCACCAATGACCCCAAAGGGAGAATCATACCAATTCATGGCTTACAACCGTGGGAAGAAGAGCGTGACATTGAATCTGAAAGATCCCAGGGGTTTGGAGATTGCCAAAAAACTGGTAGCTGAATGTGATATTCTGGTAGAAAATTTTGCCCCTGGCGTTTTAGATTCTTTAGGTCTTAGTTATGAAGTTGCGAGCAAGATTAATCCACGAATTATCTACGCATGTATTTCCGGATTTGGACAGTCGGGTCCCCGTCGCGACCAAATTGCCTTTGATGTGATTGGTCAAGCTATGGGTGGGTTGATGAGTGTAACCGGCTATGAAGATGGAGAGCCCTTGAAGGCAGGTGTTTCCCTAGCAGACTATATGGGGGGATATAATGCTGTTATTGCTATTCTCGCAGCCTTGCACTATAGACAAACCACAGGTAAAGGACAACATATTGACATCTCTATGCAAGATAGCATCTGGGCAATGGTCTTCCCAGATCGTGCTGATTATTTTGACACATTTATTCCACCTAAAAGAATTGGAAATAGACTTAGTAGTTCTGCTCCTTTCGGTTCTTATAAAACTAAGGACGGTTATGTGGTAATCTGTACAATTACAAATGGCCAATGGCAGAATGTCCTCAAGGCTATAGGACGAGAAGATTTAAGTGAAGATGAACGTTTTCAAAGTCGTGTGCTTAGGGTTAAAAACAGGATAGAAGTTGAAGCGGTGGTGAATGAGTGGTTGAAGGATAAGACTGTCAAGGAAGCGCTTGAAACCTTCGAGAAATTCCATGTGCCCTGTTCCCCTGTTCCCACCTTTGAAGAGGTGGCTAATGACCCACAAATAAAGCACCGTGATATGATTATCGAAGTAGAACAACCACTATCTGGAAAGGTAAAGTTAAGCGGTTCCGTGTATAAGATGTCCCAGACTCCTGGAAACAGAAAATACCCTATACCACTAGTTGGTGAGCACAATGAAGAAATTTTCGGAAAACTTTTGGGTATTGATAAAAGTGAATTAGAAAAGCTAAAAACAGAAGGTGTTATCTAATAGTATATTATTAACATAAAACTGAAAAAAGAGAGCGCCAAACTCGAGCAGATGATCGGGAAACTGACTAGGGAGAACTACCTTTTAAAAAAAGAGAAAGAATACCTTATCCAGAAGAAAAGAGAAGATTTATTTATCATCACTGGTCCTTATGAAACATACCTTGATATAATAGCAGGAATTACACATTTTTTATTAAAGAGGTGTATAATAATAGAAAAAGATTGCATTTGGCTTTAGGCTATCGGCCATCCGAGTAATTCGAGGGTATACTTATTGAGAATGTCTCTCAGAAAGGAAAAGAAAACTAAGACTTTATTGGTCTAATCAGAGGGGTGCATTCCAAAGGTAATTATGGTTTGGTTTCTTTTATCAGGGAAAGAGAATCGTATTTGGTGAAATAAAGTAGAAAGCATATTTAATAGTATCGGAATTTCAAAAAAATTCTGATACTACAAGATACTCTTTTTAGATAAGAAATAATATATTT
>DKFO01000038.1:41099-61957 GCA_002452835.1 Candidatus Atribacteria bacterium UBA6794
CAATGACAAAATCGTATACCGTATTACGTATAATGTATATTGAATTTATGTTTTGCCTATGGTGTATTGAAACTGAATACAGTAATACTCATCATCATATTCCTCTCCCTTAGAAGGGAGAGGTAAGGTGAGGGTGATGATGAGGGGTTTAAGGGGAAACTTCCCCTGAATATCTTGATGATTAAGGATAGATTGTTCTATTAAATTAGGGTGGTACCATGTGAATGAACTCCCGTCCCTAAGGTAGCTAATACCAAAAGATGGGAGTTTTTTGTTTCTGGAGATGTGTTAGATGGATAAAGATAATATAGATTATAAAATAATAGACCATACAGCAGATATAGGTCTAGAAGTATACGGAAAAAGCAAAGAGGAATTATTTTTAAATGCCGCTCGGGGGATGTTTTTTCTTATTACTGACACTCAGCTAATACCAGCTAGAAATAAAAATAGAAAATATTATACAGTTAACAGTAATGCCTCTAATATAGAAGATTTATTAGTAGCATGGTTAAGTGAATTACTTTTTATACATGCTACTGAATTTGTTATTTTTGATGATTATGAAATCCATAGCCTGACTGAGCAGATGATTAAATCTCGTGCTGGGGCAATCAAGATTAAGGGGTCACCATATCAAATAGTAAGAGAGATTAAGGCAATTACCTATCACAACTTACGTATTTTTCAGGATAGAACCGGGAGATGGCAAGCAAATATTGTATTTGATATTTAATGCTAAATCCCTTAGAATTTAAATAAAAGAGTTAATGTAAATTAAAAATCTTTTCATCTTGGTAGCTATAAAAAGGGGTTGATGCTATGAAAGATAAATGGGAAGAGGTATTAAAACAGAAAGGACCTTATATTTGGGAAATACCAAAAGAATTTCGCCCTGGCATGCTGGTAGATGGTCGCATTTATGCCTCCCAGAGTCTGATGAAATACATCATTAAAGACCAGGCCCCGGACCAGGTAGCTAATGTTGCTTTCTTACCTGGAATTGTCGGCTATTCGCTGGCTATGCCCGATATTCACTGGGGATATGGATTCCCTATTGGTGGGGTAGCGGCAACTCGGCTGGATGATGGGGTAATTTCACCTGGAGGAGTGGGTTTTGATATAAATTGCGGGGTCAGGTTACTTCGTTCCAATTTAAAATTTCAGGATATAAAAAATAAGATGAATCAACTGGTAGAGTTACTCTATAAGAAAATTCCTGCTGGAGTGGGTTCGGAAGGTATTCTGAAGTTGAATTTGGCTGAGGCAAAAAGAGTATTAGCAGATGGGGCTCAATGGGCGGTACAAAAAGGACTCGGGGAAAAGGATGATATTACCTATACCGAAGAAAAAGGTAAAATGAGAGAAGCTAATCCAGATATTATCAGTAATAAAGCTATCCAACGTGGTGCTTCTCAACTGGGTACTCTAGGTTCTGGGAACCATTTTTTAGAAATTCAACTTGTTGATAAAATTTATCAAGCAGAAAAGGCAACCCAAATGGGATTGGAAGAAGGGATGATCACGATGTTAGTTCATACCGGTTCCCGTGGTTTTGGTCATCAGGTTTGCAGTGACCATCTTGCCATTATGCAAAAAGCAGTGCAACGATATAAAATAAGTATTCCTGACAGACAGTTAGCCTGTGCCCCCCTTACTGCTCCTGAAGGTAAAAATTATTATCAAGCCATGTGTTGTGCCGCTAATTTTGCCTGGGCTAATCGTCAATGTATTACTCACTGGATAAGGGAAGTTTTTAGTCAGATATTTCGGATTTCTCAGGAAGAACTGGGTTTAAAATTGGTTTATGATGTAGCCCATAATATTGCCAAAATTGAGGATCATCAATATGAGGGTAACAATCTCCAATTGTGTGTCCACCGCAAAGGGGCTACCAGGGCTTTCCCACCTCATCATCCTGAGTTACCACCAAAATATAAAGAAATTGGACAACCGGTGTTGATTCCTGGAGATATGGGACGTTTTTCCTTTGTTTTGGTGGGTAATGAAAAAGCAATGCAAGAAACCTTTGGTTCTACCTGTCATGGTGCTGGTCGCCTGTTGAGTCGGGGAGCTGCTAAACGAGAAGTTAAAAATAGAAATATTGTGGCAGAATTGGGAAAGCGGGATATTTTGGTAAAAGCTAGAAGTAGAGAAACTCTAGCTGAGGAAATATCTGAGGCTTATAAAGATGTAACGGAAGTAGTAAATGTTATGGACCAGAGTGGAATTTCTAGTAAAGTAGCTAGAATGCGTCCCCTGGGGGTTATTAAGGGATAGCTAGGTAATTTTTTGGCAAGATAGCAAGATAGCAAGATAAAAAGAAACGTAGAATATAGGGATAGGTTCATTTTGCATAAAACGAGATTAGCTATGGTTATAAATAAAAAAATTAGGCAGTAGTTTAGGGAGGATGATTAAAGATATGTTGGATTTAAAATTAATTCGCTTAGAACCTGATCAGATGAAAGATGCACTCAAGAAAAGAGGCCAGGAGGAAAGCAGTATTGATTATATCTTAGAATTGGATGAAAGGCGTAGAAAAATTTTATATGAGTCCAGCTCCTTAAAACAGGAGAAAAACCAGGTCTCGGATGAAATCGCCCGCCTAAAAAAGGAAAAGAAGGATGCCCAGGAAAAGATTATAGCCATGCGAGAAGTTTCCAACAAAATTAAGGAAATGGATGCTGAATTAAAGTCCATAGAACAAGAGATTCAAAGAATATTATTGGAATTACCAAACGTAGTTCATGAAAGTGTACCGGTGGGTCCTGATGAAGAAAGTAATCAGGAAATCAGAAGATGGGGAAAGCCGAAAGAATTTGATTTTATTCCCCAGGCTCATTGGGATTTAGGTGAAAGATTGAATATTCTTGATTTTGAGAGAGGAACCAAAATTGCCAAGGCCCGTTTTACTGTCTTAAAAAACAGGGGAGCACGCCTGGAAAGGGCGTTAATTAATTTTATGCTGGATATTCATACTAAGGAACATCATTATCAGGAAATATTCCCTCCTTTTTTAGTTAATGCTACTACCATGACTGGTACTGGTCAGTTACCCAAATTTGAAAATGAATTATTTAAATCTAATGATGATTTATATCTTATTCCCACTGCCGAAGTTCCATTAACCAATCTTCATCAAGGTGAAATAGTGCCAGAGGTAGATTTACCTCTTTACTATACCGCTTATACTGCCTGTTTTCGAAGGGAGGCCGGTTCATACGGTAAGGATGTTAGAGGATTAATAAGACAACATCAATTTAATAAAGTAGAATTGGTGAAAATTTGTAAACCAGAAGACTCTTATTCAGAGCTGGAACAATTAACTCAGGATGCAGAAGTTATCTTGCAGAGATTGGAACTTCCCTATCGGGTGGTTGTTCTCTCTACTGGCGATATTGGTTTTTCTGCTGCAAAGACCTATGATCTGGAAGTTTGGTTACCATCGCAAGGAAAATATCGGGAGATATCCTCCTGTAGTAATTGTACTGATTTTCAAGCCCGTCGTGCCAATATACGCTACCGGGAAGAGGAATCAGGTAAAGTACATTTTGTTCATACCTTAAATGGTTCTGGAGTAGCAGTAGGAAGGACTATGGTAGCCATTTTAGAGAATTTCCAGGAAAAAGATGGTTCTATCACTATTCCCGATGCACTGCGTCCCTATATGGATGGATTGCAAAAAATTTCTACTTAAGGTAGAATTTTATTGCTAAACTTATTATTTTGCAGTAACTGAATTTCTAAAAGATTTCAATACTGCAAAATATTCTTTTTAAATTAAGGAATAATTAAGGAATAATATATTTAATTCCTTGCTTTAAGCCTCTCCCTTAGAAGGGAGAGGTAAGGTGAGGGTGAATATGGTATACCGTATTACGCATAACGTATATCGTTTAAATACAGTTGCTAGTCGGAATGTAATTCAGGGGTTGTCAAGAGGAACACCCCGTCCCTTCGGGACACCCCTCTTAAGAGGGGAATTTTTCCCTTGATTATCTTGTTTGATAAAACAAGATAGCATTTTTTTAAAAGGTATTGTTCTTTATTTTTTAACTGAAATTTACACTATATACTGAATACTAGATACTCAATACTAATAAAAGAGGGGTTTCAGGGGATACCTCCCCTGAATATCTTGTTTCTAAAACAAGATAGAATTTACTTGGAATTGTATTTTTTTGAGGGGTTTCAGGGGATACCTCCCCTGAATATACTTGTTGTCCATTTCGGAGGGATGTCCGAATGGCAAGGAGCCGGTCTTGAAAACCGGTGTAGGCGTAAGCTGTCTGGGTTCGAATCCCAGTCCCTCCGCCATAATTCATTTATCTTTATCGATTTTGTTAGAGTTTTAGAATTACGACTTTATAATTTTAAAAAATTAAATTTAATCATATTTATTTAGATAAAATTTAATTAAAAGTTAGGTAATCGAAGAATATTATGATTACAAAGCACAAAATAATAATTGGAGATTCCCGCCAGATGAAAGAGGTTCCTGATAAATCTATTCATCTTATTATTACCTCTCCACCATATTGGCAATTAAAAGATTATGGTATAGAAAATCAAATAGGTTTTAACGATTCTTATGAGAATTATATTAATAATTTAAATTTAGTATGGCAGGAATGTTACCGGGTATTACATGAAGGTTGTAGGTTATGCATAAATATAGGTGATCAATTTGCTCGTTCAGTTTATTATGGAAGATATAAAATTATTCCTATTCGTACAGAGATTATAAAATTTTGTGAAACTATTGGATTTGACTATATGGGGGCTATTATCTGGCAAAAACCCACCACTATGAATACTACTGGTGGTGCTACAGTAATGGGTAGCTTTCCTTATCCTAGGAATGGAATTATAAAAATTGATTATGAATTTATATTAATTTTTAAGAAGATTGGTAACCCAAAAAAGGTTTCCCAAGAAATAAAAGAAAAATCAAAACTCTCCAAAGAAGAATGGAATGAATATTTCTCAGGCCATTGGAATTTTAATGGAGAAAAACAAATAGAACATTTGGCCATGTTTCCTGAAGAGTTGCCAAAAAGACTTATTAAGATGTTTAGTTTTATTGAAGATACTGTTTTGGATCCATTCTTAGGAAGTGGAACAACAGTTTTGGTAGCTAAGAACTTAAATAGAAATTCAATTGGTTATGAGATAAATGAAAAATTTTTACCTATTATTCAAGATAAAGTAGGAATGAATAGAAGAGAACTATTTCACACAGCAACATTTGAAGTTGTTAAACAAAAACCATCGAACATAAATTGGAATTCAGAAATTAAAAATCTTTCTTACCAATTTAAAGACCCTATAAAGTTTGATAAAAAGATCGACCCAAGGAAATTACAGTTTGGTTCTAAAATAGGTTTTTCAAAATCAAGGAGACAAGAATATTTTTCAATAAAAGAAATTATTAGTCCAGAGGAATTAATTTTAAGTAATAATATAAAAGTGAGGTTGATCGGAATAAAAACAAAAGAAAAAGATTTTGATAATGCAATTAATTTTTTAAAATCTAAATTGAAAAACCAAAAAGTATTTCTAAAATTTGATAATATAAAATATGATAGCAAGGGGAATTTGTTGGTGTATCTTTATTTAAGAAATAAAACTTTTATCAACGCTCATTTGATAAAAAATGGATTGGTAGAAGTTGATTCTAATCTAGAATATATCTATAAAGATAAATTTATTAACTTAAAGCAAGAAAATTATGGCTAAGGAATGGATTTTAAATAGCGCAATAAATCGTTGGGGACTTCAGAAGAAAAAGATGGTTGGAGCTGTTTCTGATGAAATAAGAAAATGTTCTCCCAAAACAATAAGAGAATGGGAAGAGTATTATTTTAAAAACATTTACCCAAAAGAACATTTAATTGGTATTGGTAAAAAACTATATATCAAAATAACTGAAGTACTAAGAGCCGAAATTGATGATATTACTGAAGAGGATTGTATAAATTATGTGGTTAATCTGGTAATTAATAGAACCTTTGATGGTTATATGACTGAAAAGAAAACAATCTATGAACAACTACAAGATATTTTAGGAGTTAAAATAGAGCCAGCACCGGATGAATGGGATAGATTATTTAATGTAGACTTTTTCATTAGAATTAAAGATAAGTATTTAGGATTACAAATTAAGCCAGGAGGTTATGCCTTTATAACTCAAATTATTAAGGAAAGAAAAAATCAAGAGGAAACTCATAAAAAATTTACTACTAAATATGGTGGAAAAGTATTTTACATAATTTCGGTAAAAGATGGTGAGAAAAAAAGAATTTATAATCCTGAAGTAATTGAAGAAATTAAAGAGGAAATTAAAAGATTAGAAAGAAATTAAAAATAGTTTTAGTTTAATCTGTTGGTAAATTGAAGATGAAAGAAGAAAAAGCAATAGGTTTATTAGATTCTGGCTTGGGTGGATTGAGCGTATTTAGGGAATTGAAAAGGCAGTTGCCTCAGGAACAGATTATCTATTGTGGAGATGCCGCGCATGCTCCTTATGGAGAGAAGACTGATGAGGAAATTCTTGCTTACGTCCTTTCTATCATTGACTTTCTACACCAGCAGAATGTTAAAATGATTATTATAGCCTGTAACACCGCTACTGCGGTAGCCCTGGATAAGGTCAGTCAGAAGTATTCACTTCCTATCATAGGAGTGATTTATCCTGGTGCCCGAGAGGCGGTAAAGCAAACCAGAAATAAACGAATTGGTATTGTGGGTACAGAGGTAACTGTCCGCAGACAAAGTTATGAAAAAGCAATTAGAGAAATGGATCCTTCTATTGTAACCTTTAGCAATTCCTGTAGCAATCAAATTATTAGAGAGATGGAAGAACAGGCTTTGCAAAATGAGAGAAAAATTACAGTGCTTTTAAGAGAATGTATAAAACCGGTAATGAAAAATGATATTGATACTCTTATCTGGGGATGCACCCACTATCCTTTTTTAGAAAAATATATTAAAAAGGATCTAGACCAGAAAGTTAGGCTGGTTGATCCTTCAGAAGCTACAGTAAGAGAGGCTCGAAATTGGCTTAAAAAATATCATCTCAATAATATGTCTCAACCTGAACCGGATTCTTTTTTTATCAGTGGTAACCCGGACTTGTTTGCTGCTATTACTGAAAAATTATTAGGGTATCCAGCTGGGAAATTTCAGAAAGCCATATTTTAGAACTTTCATAAACTTTATTAAAATAATATAAAATAATAGAGTAGGGACAGATTTATCTACTCATTTTGTTTCAATTTTAAATTAATTTTTTTGAGAGAGAAAAAAATTTTTATTGTCCGCTTTACATAAAAAGAAAGGAGCCCATGTTATGGAACAAACTTATCAAAAGAAGCTAGAAGCACTAAACAATCCCTATGTTATCAAACGTGTTGAAGAGGCAATAGCACTTTGTCAGCCGGGGAAAGTGACTGTTATTACTGATGATCCAAAAGAAATTCAATATGTCAGAGAACTTGCCTTAAAGAATAAAGAAGAGGAAAAGTTAAAATTACCTGGACACACTGTCCATTTTGATGGCTATTATGATCAGGGTAGAGACAAGGGTAATACCCGTTACCTCTTATCTCAGAAGGTAGAGTGGGGTATTACTGTTAATGCTATAGATAAAGAGGAAGGTTTGGCAGAAATTAAGTCGTATTTCCAGGGAAGTATGAAGGGTAAGGAAATGCTGATACTTTTCTTTTCTTTAGGCCCCACTAACTCCTCGTTTTCCATCCCTGCTTTACAAATTACCGACTCAGCCTATGTTGCCCATAGTGAAGAGATACTTTATCGCCATAATTATGAAGGATTTAAAGAATTAAAAGGGTCTAATCAATTCTTTTATTTTCTGCATTCTGCTGGTAGATTGAAGGGTAATGTTAGTGTTGATCTTGATAAAAGAAGAGTTTACATTGATTTAGAAGATAAATGTGTCTATTCAGTAAATTATCAGTATGCCGGTAATTCTGTAGGACTAAAAAAACTAGCCTTTCGCTTGGCTATTCAGAAGGCACATCGGGAAGGCTGGCTGGCAGAACATATGTTTATTATGGGTGTTCACGGTAAAAAGAATAGAACTACTTATTTTACCGGGGCCTTTCCCAGTGCCTGTGGCAAGACCAGTACTGCTATGTTACCAGGACAGACTATTGTAGGTGATGACATTGCCTATCTTAAGAAGATTAAGGGTGAGGTGAAAGCAGTAAATGTGGAAAAGGGCATTTTTGGTATTATTACCGATGTTAACCCCAAAGATGATCCAGTAATATATCAGGCCTTAACTACCCCTCGTGAGATTATCTTTTCTAATGTACTGGTAAAAGATGGAATTCCTTACTGGCTGGGAATGGGCAAAGAGCTTCCCCCAGAAGGTATTAATTATAGTGGTAAGTGGTATCAGGGTAAAAGGGATAAAGAGGGAAATCTTATTGATCCCTCACATAAAAATGCTCGCTATACTATACGTTTGGCTGAGTTAGAGAATATTGACGTGGAGGCAGAAAATCCAAAGGGAGTTCCCATTGATGGTTTTTTTTACGGAGGAAGAGATTCAGATACTACTTTACCGATAGTAGAATCGCTCAGTTGGGAGCATGGTGTCTTTCTGGGGGCTACCCTTGAGTCAGAAACTACCGCTGCTACCCTGGGTAAGCAAGGAGTTCGCCGACATGATCCCATGGCTAACCTCGATTTCATCTCCGTTCCTTTCGCTACTTACCTGGAGAATCACCTCTCTTTTAAGCAAGGCTTAACAAGACTCCCTAAAATCTTTGCTACCAACTATTTTCTTAAAGATGAGCAAGGTTTATTTCTCAATGATAAAATGGATAAAAAGGTTTGGATAATCTGGGCTGAAGGAAGGGTGCATGATGAATGGGAGGCAGTAGAAACCCCGGTAGGTAAAATACCATTTTATGAGGATTTAAAATATTTATTTAAGAGAGAGCTCCATAAAGACTATTCCCAAGAAGAATATATAGCCCAATTTTCCTTAAGAGTTGATAAATACCTGGCTAAAATGGAAAGAATGAAGGCAGTTTTTGCAGCAACCAATATCCCTGTTCTTTTGGTTAGAGAATTGGAACAGCAAATTGAACGACTGAATAAAACAAAAGAAAGTTTTAAGCAAACACTTCTTTCACCTTTAGTATTCTATTCCAAATAGTATCAGTAAATTATTTTATTAGATGATTTTGGATATTTTAATAGTATCGGATCTTACTGAGAAATTTCGATATTCTTAAATAACCAAGATGATATTAAAGATAAAATATCAAATAAATTAGTATTGTTCAGGTTAGATGATGAAAAAAGATTTAATTTTAATAGATGAAGATTTAGTCAATGATGAAAAAAAGCCGTTGACCCTTTTTGACCAGACTGACAGACCTTTTTTATTAATATATTTAATTATTTTTATCTTAGGAATAATTCTTACCTTGTTAGCTATTTGATAGAGAAAGGGGAATAGTCAGATATGTCAATACAATTTCTTATTCTGATTATTTATATTATCTTTATTATTCTTCTGGGACTTTTAGCTGTACGTAAGGTTAAGGGCTCTGAAGATCTTCTGGTTGCTGGTCGTAATCTGGGGGTCATGTTTGTAGCAGTTTCCATTGCGGCTGAATATATGGGTGGTCTGGGAACAGTCGGGACAGCCGAAGTTGCTTTTAGTCAGGGAATGGGTGTCATATGGTACCATATTGCCTCATCTTTTGGTCTAATACTTTTTGGTTGTGTTTTTGCCCATTATTATCGTAAATATAATGTCATTACTGTACCGGAATATCTTTACTACTTGTATGATATTAAAACATGGAAAGCGGCTTCAGTTTTGAATGTAGTGGGATACTGGTTTTTTACTATAATTCAGATGACTGCAATGGGTTCTTTAGTGGCGAGTGTTACTGGTCTGGATTTAAAGATTAGTGTCCTGGTTTGTGGCTTGGCAATGACCGTATATCTCTTAGCAGCGGGTATGTGGTCCGTTGCCTTTACCAGTGTCGCTTTTATGTTTACCATTGGAACTGGTATTCCTCTTGCTTTCTGGTGGGTAATGCAAAAAGAAATTCCTCTTCTATCTACCTCAGCAGGTGTGGCAGGTTATGTTGGTTTGGCCAAGGCCTTAAATGGAGCTGGTCTTGATGCTGTTGCCCTTTTTAGCCCTTTTAGTTTAGGAGGCATGGCAGTCCTGGGCTATTTTTTAGGTGGAATCTTGGGAATACCAGCTGCTCAGGCTACTATTAACTATTCTTTTGGTGCTAAAAATTGGAAAATAGCCCGTCTGGCACCTGTGCTGGCAGCTATTGTGATTTTACCTTTAAGTATCTGGACAGGTTCTATGGGTTTATATGCTCGTGCAGCAGGATTAACTGATAACCCTAAATTAGCTTTAGGGGCAACTTTGATGAATATCAATCCTATAATTGGAGGTATAGGTATTGCTGGCATATTTGCTGCCTTGATTTCTACTGTGGCCGGAATACTCTTCGGTTGTGCCTCCATTATGGCCAAAGATATCTGGCAAAGATGGCTTCATCCTGATACTGATGATCGCTATTTATCTCGCTGGACCCGTATTTGGATCTTAATTATTGGGATTAGTTCTTCTTTCGGAGCCATGACTTTGCCTAAGATTTTAAACCAGGCTTTTTTTGTTTATTCTATTCGGGGAGCATTGATGATTTGTGTTGCCTTTGGTATCTGGTGGAAACGGGCTCATCCCGATGCTGCTTATTGGTCCTTGATAGTGGCTCTAGTGGGAGGGACTATGTACCAGTTTAACTTACCTATTAATTTTGCAGCTTTTTTTAAATTACATATTTCTGTCTGGTGTGCCATATTAAGCCTGATTACTTTTATAGTGATAAGTCTGCACTCTAAGTGGGCTCCTCAAACATCGAGTGAGTTACCACCATTTATTGATTCTGGAAAAGGAAGAAGGAATAAAAAATGAGCATTGAACTACCGTCTTTTTTAATACTAGACTTGATAATCTGGGCAATATTAATTCTATTTTTTATTGGGTTTACCATCTATATTAACTGTAAACCTGCCGATTTTATTAATAAAATTAAAGCTAAAACAATTGAAAATAAGAAGATGTTGGGAATTAAGATTTATCGATTGCGCTAAAAAAGAGGCAAGAAATGGCTAAACATAAAGTAATTTTTGCTGTTAACCCTGGCTCAACTACCACCAAATGTGCTTTATTCTACTTAATTGGAGAGAAGATAGAAAGAATTATCGAGAATACCATTGACCATCCTATATCAGAAATTCATCAATTTGCTAAGATTTGTGATCAAATTAATTATCGGGAAGAAATAGTTCGCTATTTTATAGAGGAATATTTACCTGAAGGAGCTAATATGGTAGCCTGTGCTGGTCGGGGAGGAATGCTAACACCAGTTCCCAGTGGAGCTATCAAAGTTAATGAAGAATTAGTTAATTTTTCTTTGTATACCCCCATCTATCAACATGCCTCCAATTTAGGTGCACCATTAGCCTATCGAATTGCCCAATATTATAATGTTCCAGCCTTTATTGTTGACCCGGTTAGTGTGGATGAGTTTTCCCTAATTGCTAGAATATCAGGATGCCCTGATTTTCCCAGGTTTAGTTTTGTGCATGCTTTGAATATAAGAGCTATAGTACGTAAATTTGCGACAGAAATTGGGAAGGATTTTAACGAGATACGGTGTGTTGTTGCACATCTAGGAGGAGGTTTTTCCATAGCAGCCATTGATCAGGGAAAAATTGTAGACAATGATAATAGAATGGAATCAGCTCCCTTTACCCCAGAGAGAGCAGGAGGTATTCCTCCTATTCCTTTATTAGAAGCCTGTTTTTCTGGGAAGTATAAAAAAGAAGAATTATTGCTAAAGCTATACGGCGAAGGGGGAGTGTATGCCTATCTGGGAAGCAAGAATATGGTTGAATTAGAAAAAAGGGCAAAACAAGGAGATAAAAAGGTACAGAAAATATATTATGCGCTGATTTATCAGATAGGGAAAGAAATAGCGGCAATGGCCTCTGTGTTGGATTTTGAAATTGATGGTATCATCATTACTGGTGGTTTGGCCCGAGACCAATTTTTAATAAATGGATTGACAAGAAAGATAAAGAAATTGGCTAATATTTATTTGTATCCCGGGAGTAATGAAAATGAAGCACTGGCAGAAACAGTAGCAAGAGTATTAACTGGTAAGGAAGGTTATCTAAATTGGCCAGTCGAATTTAGAAATTCAGAGGAGATTAATGATGATTAACAGTTTTTCTGAATTAGAAGAGGTCATTCAGAGATTAGAACCGGTAAGAATTGTCGTAGTGTCTTCAGAAGATGAAAAAGTATTAACAGGTATAAAATTGGCTTTAAGGAAAGGCATTATTTTTGATCCCATCTTGGTGGGGAATTCCCAGCAGATTAAGAAAATATTATTGAGTTTAAATGACCAACCAGAGCATTATCAAATTGTAGAGGCCCAGAATCATTATGATGTTGCCCGAATAGCTATGAGGATAATAAAGGATGGTCAGGCGCATATTTTAGCTAAAGGTAAAATAAAGACAGACCTTTTTTTAAAAGCTGTTTTGGATAAAGAGAATGGTATCAGATCCTCTTCACTACTTTCTAATCTTACTCTTTTTGAGTTGAGTTCCTATCATAAACTGATAGGAGTTACCGATATGGCCATTATTCCATCACCAGGATTAAAAGAGAAGATTGAAATCATCAATAATTCTTATCCCCTATGGCATGCTTTGGGAATTACCAAACCAAAAGTAGCTGTTTTAGCAGCTGTTGAGGTAGTAAATCCCAGTATGCAGACCACTATTGATGCTGCCTGTTTAGCGAAAATGGCTGAACGTAACCAGATTGAAAATTTTTTAATAGATGGTCCCTTGTCTTACGATACCGCCATGGATGAAGGATTTGCCAGAGATAAAGGTATCAGTAATTCGACAGTGGCTGGTGACCCTGATATGCTTCTGGTTCCCAACCTGGAAACGGGAAATATTTTAGGAAAAAGTCTGAAAATTCATGGAAAGGCGAAATCGGGAGCCATTGTTTTTGGGGCGAAAGTTCCCATAATGATTAATTCCCGTTCTGATTCAGCAGAAAGAAGATTGTATTCCACCTTATTGGCCAGGGCGATGATAGAAAATAAACCGTTATGTTGAAATATATTTCATAGGTTAGGTTTATGATGGTCTGCCTGGATCTGTTGATTAATATCAGTAAATTTAGGAGGGAGGGAAAAGCTAAGAGATGATATGTCCTAAAGAAGGTCGCTATTTTTTACAGGGAAATATTGCAGTGGGAGAAGCGGCTATTAGGTCTGGTGCAATGTTTTTTGCTGGTTATCCTATTACTCCTTCTTCAGAAATAGCTGAACATGCCTCTATTCATCTACCTATTGCTGGTGGCACTTTTATTCAAATGGAGGACGAGATTAGCAGTCTGGCTGCAGTGATTGGAGCAAGTATGACTGGAGTTAAAGCCTATACAGCAACCAGTGGTCCAGGGATGTCTTTAATGAGTGAACATATTGGTTTAGCATGTATGGTAGAAGCTCCTTGTGTTATTATCAATGTTCAACGGGCTGGTCCCAGTACTGGGCTGGCTACCAAACCGGCCCAGGGAGATTTTTTTCAATTCCGATATGGAACTCATGGTGATCACATGATTATTGCTCTTTCTCCGGCTTCGGTACAGGAATGTTTTGATTTGACGATTCAAGCTTTTAATTTTGCCGAACGTTTTCGCTGTCCTGTTTTTCTTGCTCTAGATGGAATTATTGGCAAAATGTATGAAACGGTTAATATTCCGAAAAGGAATGAAATAAAAGTAGTTAATCGAAAAAAGGCAATTGCTTCCAAGGTAGATTATCAACCATATCAGCCTGATGAGCATTTAGTCCCACCCTTTGTCCCCTTTGGCAGTCCCTTGATTACCAGAGCTAATGGTTCTGGGCACGGAATTGATGGTTACCCCTGTGATGATGCTAAAAATCATGAACAATTAGTGCGTCGCTTAATTAATAAGATTGATAGATATAAGAAAGAAATCTCGCTGTTTAAGGAATATTACACTCATGATGCTGAAGTTTTAATAGTTTCCTACGGTTGCAGTACTCGTCCAGCCATAGCAGCTATGAAAGAAGCCAGGAAAAGGGGAATTAAGGTTGGTATTTTACAGTTACAAACCTTATGGCCGTTTCCGGAAGAATTAATTGCATCAATTACTTCTAAAGCAAAACTTATTTTGGTACCAGAGCTATCCCTGGGTCAATTAAAATCGGAGATTATTAAATATTGTCACCAAAAACCAGTGATTGGTATTAATAAATTAGGAGGGGTAAGTATTCAACCGGAAGATATTCTAACTGTTCTTTTTAGGGAGATTGAAAAATGAAGTGTAGTGGTAGAAAATATATCAAAACTGAATCATTACCTTTTTTTTGGTGTTCAGGATGTGGGAATGGCATTATATTTGCAGCACTGACTAGGGCTATGGAAGAGAATAATTTAGACAATAAAGATATAGTCGCGGTTACTGGTATTGGCTGTTGGGGTAAGGCTGATGATTATTTAACTACCCATACCTTTCATGGAACACATGGACGGGCAATAGCAGTGGCCACCGGAATTAAATTAGCTAATCCATTGCTAAAGGTATTTGCTTTAGTGGGGGATGGTGATGGGATTACCATTGGAGGTAATCACCTGATTCATGCAGCTCGGCGTAATATCGATATTATAGTAATTATGTCTAACAATTTCAATTATGGTATGACCGGCGGACAATATTCCGGGACAACACCTTTCAATTCCATTACCGCAACCTCCAGCTATGGACATGTAGAGGATGCTTTTGATGTATCTTCTTTAGTAAAAAGTGCTGGAGCAGGGTATGTTGCCAGATGTACCATAGCCAATCCTCACATGATTCAGCAATTAATTAGTAAAGCCATTAAAAAGAGGCAGGGTTTTCGTTTTATAGAAGTTATAAGTATTTGTCCTACTCATTATGGAAAATATAATCAGATGAGTAGTGCTGTAGAAATGATTAAAGATTTAAGTGAGAGAACAGTTAATTTTAAAGATATTGACCAAATAGCTCCAGAAGATTTGGGAAATAAAATCATGGTAGGGGAGTATCAAAATCAGGAAGTCGAAGGTTTTGTTCATCGTTATCAAAGGCTAAAGCAATCCATATTGCCTACTTAATTTCTTTTTAGTTATTTTTACCAATCAATTATGGGATATCGGTAAGAGGTTGTTATGATATATAGCAATAAAGACCATTTTGAAATGATTATTAGTGGTGTTGGTGGACAGGGTAATGTTTCCAGTGGTATTATTATTGGAGAAGCAGCCAGCTGTTATGAAAATAAATTTGTCACCATGACCTGCACCTATGGGACTGAAGCAAGAGGTACTTTTGCTAAATCTGATATATTGATTGGGAAAGATTTTGTTGATTTCTATGAATGCCAGAGTCCGGATGTTATATTAGTATTACATAAGAAGGCTTATCCCAAAATTAAAGATAAAATTTTAGAAGACACTATAGTTGTAGTTAATAAAAATGAAGTAGACCAGGTTAATATGAACTTGGGGGAAATATTTTCCTTACCTTTTTCTGAGATAGCTTTTCAAGAAATTGGTTCTAAACAAGTAGTTAATATGATTGCCTTAGCCTTTATTGTAGAAAAGACCAAATTTATAAGAAATGAATCTTTGGTAAATGCAGTGCAAAATAAGTATGCCAGTGGTCAAATAGCAGAGCTGAATAGGAAAGCACTAGAAGTTGGTTTTTCTATTGCTTAGTCCAAGATTCATCCGAAGGGGGTGGTAGTGAAGAAATTAAAAAATTTTAATTTTTTTATCATTTGTTTGTTTTTAAAATTATTTAAGGAGGGGAAAATGATTTACTTTTTAAAGAAATTCTCACTTATTTTACTAACATTCATTTTGGTATTCACTTTGCTGAGTGGTGTTGTTTTAGCACAGGAAAAAGTGATTAAAATTGGTACACTTTTTCCATTAACTGGTTCATGTGCTCTGGCAGGAAGTCGGTGTAAGGCTGCTGTGGAAACTGCTGTAGAGGTGATTAATAATGCCCATCCGGAATGTGATGTACCTTTAGCAGCTCAGGAAGGGATTCTTGGCGGCTATAAAATTGTTTTAGTGCATGCTGATCATCAGGGGAAGCCAGATATAGCAAAAACTGAGGCAGAAAGATTATTTAATCAGGAAAAGGTATATGCTATCGTTGGCTGTTACAATAGTGCCTGTACCAATCCGGCCAGTTTTGTAGCAGAAAGACAGGGGAAAATATTTATGTGTGGTTGTTCCAGTTCAGCGGCCTTAACTGAACGTGGTTTAAAGTATTTCTTCCGCATGGCGCCTACTGATAAGACTGAGTCTATTGAATTTTGTGATGTCATGGAATGGATGAATGAAGTTAAGGGAACTAATTTGCATACTATTGGGATTATCTATGAAAATACTGAATTTGGTAAGCATGCTGCTGATGAAGGTAAATTAGCTGCTGCTGAGGCTGGTTTTGAAGTAATTGCTGATGTACCGTTTAGCCCTGGTGCAACTAATATGAATAGTGAAGTTCAAACCTTGAAGGCTAAAAATCCTGATGTGGTATTTGGTGCCTGTTTAGGGGGAGATTATACTCTCTGGGTAAGAACAATGAAACAGATGGACTGGCTTCCCAAGATGTGTTTAAACTATTGTACTGGTTATCAGGATCCAGTTATAGCTCAACAGCTGGGAGATGATGGTAATTACTTCATGGGTGGGACCGGTTATTCTCCTGAGTTTGCTGATTTAATGCCTGCTGTAGCTGCTGTGGAGAATATTTATAAGACTAAAATTGGACCCAGTGTCCCCTTTGATAGTGATTCTATTCAGGAAGCGGTTGCTACCTTTATTCTAGCTCAGGCTATTGAAAAAGCCGGTACTCTGGATTACGATAAAGTTAGCGAAACATTATATGCTAATGAATGGGATTCCCCTTTATCCATGGGTGGTAAAGTGGCTTTTGTACCAGGTGGACAGAATGCCAAAGCAATGAGTATGATGACCCAATTGCAGGGAGGGGAATACAAACGGGTATATCCGCCTGAATTAGCAACTCATGATATTATATTCCCCATGATTCCCTGGAATCAACGTTAAGGAATAAGAAAGGAAAATTATAGAAAAATAATAAAGATAAAAAATCATCGCAGCAAGAATTGTTTAGTAATTCTTGCTGCGATGATTAGGTGTTAAAAGGAGATATCGTATGTCCATGTTTTTCCAGGTTACTATTGATGGATTACTAACTGGTATGATTTACGCACTGGTTGCCTCGGGATTGAGTTTGATTTGGGGTGTAATGGATGTATTAAATTTTGCTCATGGGGAGTATTTAATGGTTGGCATGTATGTTAGTTATTGGTTGGGATTTTTGATGAATATTGATCCACTTATTTCCTGGATAGCCTCAGGAGCTTTCTGTTTTATTCTTGGCATTTTAACTTATAAATTAATTATTAGGCATTGCCTGGCCGGACCTCCTTTATCAGCTTTACTGGCGACTTTTGGCTTGTCAATGATGTTGAAAAATATTGCCTTAAATCGCTTTTCCCCTAATTTTCGTATATTAACCGGTACCTTCCTGGATGGTAAAAAGATAATAATAGGCAATATTGTCTTACCAATGCCTCAACTGGTAACCAGCATTTTTGCCCTGGTCGTTGTCTTTATTATCTATTACATTATTAAAAGAACACGCCTGGGTTGGGCAATCCAGGCTACTGCTATGGATAAAGAAGCAGCTGAATTAATGGGAATTAAGACCGAAAGTATTTTTGTATTGGTCTTTGGTCTAGGAGGCCTTTGTGTCGGTATTGCTGGTGGGTTATTACCATCCTATTTAGCTGTTCATCCAGAAGTAGGAGGATTATTTGGTTTGATTGCTTTTGTCTGTGTAGCAATGGGAGGATTCGGAAGTATACCAGGAGCTTTATTAGCTGCTTTATTAATTGGATTAGTTGAGGCCTTGGGTGGGTTTTATATTGCACCGGTATTCAAATATGTTGTTGTTTTCGGATTATATTTATTAATAGTAATGATAAGACCTAAGGGATTGTTTGGGTGGTAGTTATGATGAAGGGGAACAAGAAAAAACAAGATTTATATTGGTACGTATTGATTGTATTATTAATTTTAATCCCGTTTATTCCTCAAGTTGCTGCTAATAGTTTTACTCAACACGTTCTTATTTTAATTTTGCTATATGCTAGTATGTCCCAAGCCTGGAATATTATAGGAGGTTATTGTGGACAGGTTTCTTTTGGACATTCAGTCTTTTTTGGAATTGGTGCTTATGGAGCTGGAATGGCAGTGGTGAGATTTGGATTACCACCTTGGCCTGGAATTATTCTGGGCGCTTTATTAGCAACAGCGGTTGCTATTCTTATTAGCTATCCCTGTTTTAAATTGAAAGGCCATTATTTTGCCATTGCCACTTTTGCTATTGTGGAGATTTTTAATCGTCTTTTTATGGTTTGGTATTGGGTAAATGGGGCATTAGGTTTGGATTATCCTCTGGTTGAGGTAGGATGGAGAAATTTTATGTGGTATACTACGAAAATACCTTACTACTATGGAGCTTTAGTATTATTTATTATTATTTTTGGTATTGTCCGATTTATTGAAAAAAATCGTTTTGGGTATTATTTGAGAGCGGTAAGAGAAGATCAGGAAACCGCGGAAGCAACTGGTATTAATAGCACCATGGTAAAACTATCTGCTATGGCACTTTCTGCATTTTTAGCAGCATTCTGTGGTGCCTTTTTTGTCCAATATAATCTTCGTGTTGATCCAACTATGGTTATGTCACTACAGGTGTCTATGGTTTTTGTCTTAGTTACCATCCTGGGTGGTGCTGGTACCTTATTCGGACCTTTATTGGGTGCCATGATTTTAATTCCTCTTCAGGAGTATACTAGAGTTTTGTGGGGCGGATTGGGTAGAGGAACTGACCTAATATTATTTGGGTTTCTTATTATTTTAATAATGGTGAGACAGCCTAAAGGTATCATGGGCTTGGTTGATGAATATTTCAATTATAAAAAAATGAGGAAGGTAATTTCAGCTGAATCGGATATTAAGTATTAAGGGGGTAATAGCGTATTGCCATTATTAGCAGTTTGTGAAATAAGCAAAAAATTTGGTTCCCTGGTGGCCAATGACAAAATTTCCTTTAATGTAGAAGAAGGAAATATTGTTGGTCTGATTGGTCCCAATGGAGCAGGGAAGACTACACTTTTTAATTGTATAACTGGTATCTATAAACCCAGCCATGGTAAAGTTATTTTTAACGGTTTAGATATAACTAATTTACCCGCCTATAAGGTAGCTCGTTTAGGTGCAGTTCGCACCTTTCAAATTGTACATTCTCTGAAAGAGATGTCTGTTTTTGATAATGTATTAATTGGGGCTTATCTAAGAGAAAAGAATACAGAAAAAGCAAGTGAAATAGCTAAGCAATGTATAAATCTTTGTTATTTATCTAAAATGAAAAATACTAGAGCTGGTGATTTGGCCATCGGACTTAAGAAACGTGTTGAGTTAGCCAGAGCTTTGGCTACCGGTCCAAAGTTATTAATGCTGGATGAATGTATGGCTGGTCTAACTTCTACCGAAGTTAATGAATCGGTTAGTTTGATAAAAAATTTAAAAGATAAAGGCATTACTTTTTTAGTAGTGGAGCACATTATGGAGGCAATTATGCCTATTGCTGATAAAGTTGTTGTTCTTGATGGAGGAATTAAAATAGCTGAAAATCATCCTGAAGTTGTTATTCAAGATGAACGAGTTATTGAAGCTTATTTGGGCAAAAAATATAGTAAGAAATTACAGATAGCTACTCAAGGGAGAGAAAAAGATGCCTGATACCATATTACAGGTCAACAATATTCATTGTGCTTATGATAATGTACCAGTAATTTTTAATATATCATTTGAAGTCAAAGAAAAGGAGTTAGTTGCTATTGTTGGTGCTAATGGTGCCGGGAAAAGTACCATTATGAAGACTATTGCTGGTTTAATTCATCCCAAGACTGGAACGATTAAATTTAAAGGTGAGGACATTTCTCATTTACCAGCAAATATGATCCTTCGAAAAGGAATTAGTTATATACCAGAAGGACGAAGGTTATTTGCTAAATTAACAGTAAGCGAAAACCTGGAATTAGGAGCATATATTGAAAACGATCGGAATGAAATTGAAAGGAGAAAAAGAGAAATCTTGGAACTTTTTCCCATTCTAGAAGAGAGAAGAAAGCAGATTGCTGAAACTTTAAGTGGGGGGGAACAGCAAATGCTTGCTATTGCCAGAGGATTAATGTCAAATCCTGAGTTATTAATGCTGGATGAACTATCATTAGGTTTGATGCCCTCCTTAGTAGAAAGTGTTATGGAAACTATTGTTAGAATAAATAAACAGGGAACAACAATACTACTGGTGGAACAGAAAGTTCAGGAAGCACTGGAGATAGCGGATAGGGGATATGTTATTCAAACTGGCAAGATTATTCAGTCAGGTACTTCCTTAGAGTTGTTGAACTCTGATGAAGTGAAAAAAGCTTATCTGGGAATGTAATAAATGTAATAAACTATTAAAAGTAAAGCCACAACCACAAATTCGATATTATCATTGATTTATTATTGACCGACCCTCTAAGAATTTAAAGAACCCTCTGAAAAGCTGGAAACAAAAAATAAAAAAATTGTTAGTTAAATTTCAAAAGTGC
>DKFO01000050.1 GCA_002452835.1 Candidatus Atribacteria bacterium UBA6794
AAAAGTCAAATTTTTTTTGAAAATAATCTGCCAGCCTGTCAGAGGAAGAGTGGCTAATAAGGGAGCGACCCTTTGATAACTTGACAGGTTTTGAGGTGACCCAGAGAGAAGAAGGTTAGCCTGTGGTGTGTGGTTGTAATTTTTCAAGCGAGAGATATAATTAAAGATAAATTTACTTCTGAGACTATAGAGGAAATAAGGACTTCCAAATATAAAGAAAAAATGTTTGTCTTTTTGGATAAGGCCTTAACAGATAGCGACAAAATAAATTTAAGTGCTTTTGTCAGATTAAAGGTAATATAAGCATGAAAGAGATTGAAATAAGCAACGCAGTTTTTGGTAAAATTGCCAACTTGATTGAACAGGCAAGAAAAAAAGTTGCCGTTACAATTAATGAAGAGATGATTCTGCTTTATTGGAATATTGGGAAAACTATCAAGGAAGAAATAATAAAATCAGAAAGAGCAGAGTACGGAAAAAAGATAGTGAATGCACTGAGTTCACAATTGACTCAGAGGTATGGTAAGGGATTTTCTTCACAAAATTTATGGTTTATGGTGAAATTATACGATACTTATCCAATTCTCTACGCACTGCGTAGAGAATTTAAAGGTTTGAGTTGGACTCATATAAGAACCCTTTTATTTGTCAATGATGAATTAAAGCGCAAATTTTATGCAACCTTATGCCTGAGAGAACATTGGAGTACTCGAATCCTTGACGAAAGAATAAGTAATATGCTTTATGAAAGAACCGCATTATCAAAACTTCCAGAGAAAACAATTGTAATGCAGTTAAAAGAGCTTAAAGAGAAGGATAAAATGACTCCTGAATTAGTTTTTAGAGACCCTTATGTCACCCATTTTTGTCATTCCTGCGAAAGCAGGAATCCAAAGAGATATAAATGGTTATGAGACCACAATACTTTATCTACATTTTAGCAAGTAAAAAGAATGGCACTCTTTACATAGGTATTACAAACAATTTGATTAAGAGAGTATATGAACATAAAAATAATCTTATTAAAGGTTTCACTCAAAAGTATAATATACATCAGCTTGTTTATTATGAAGTTTTTAATGATGTCTATGAAGCTATAACAAGGGAAAAAAGGTTAAAAAAATGGAAACGACAATGGAAGATTGAATTAATTAGAAAATTTAATCCCGAATGGAAGGATTTGTATGAAAAAATATTACAATAAAATTATTATTGTATTGTTAAGAATAGATTCCCGCTTATGCGGGAATGACAGAAAAAGTGAGCGTGAATTATTTGCTGAAAAATTGCATAAGGCAATATTAACTGCACAATTGGCATTAAAAGAAGATAAAGAGAAATAAAATGTTAAAATTAAAGTTTGATTCTCAATTAGATTTTCAGATTGAGGCCATCAATTCAGTAGTGGATTTATTTAAAGGGCAAACTAAAAAGCCTTTTGTTTACACAGCCCAAATCATCCCCAATTTATTAGACCTTCCTAAAGAGAGAATTTGGGAAAACCTACAGGAAGTTCAAAAGAAAAATGGACTTCCATTATCTAACGCAGGCGATTTAAAAAAACCTTACAATTTTACTATCGAGATGGAGACCGGTACGGGGAAGACCTATGTTTACTTAAGGACTATTTTAGAGTTAAATCAGAAGTACGGCTGGACTAAATTTATTATCGTGGTCCCCTCGGTGGCTATAAAAGAAGGGGTTTTAAAATCACTGGACATTACCAGAGAACATTTTAAGCAGTTATATAAGAATTTGCCTTATACCTATTTCCCTTATAAATCGGATAATCTGGTAATGGTTCGCATGTTCGGCCAAGCTACTCACCTTCAGATTATGGTGATTACCAGAGATGCCTTTAATAAGGATATAAATATAATCCATAATGTTCACGATAGAATGGGAGATAAACCCATTGAAATTATCAAAAAGACCAAACCTATCGTTATCCTTGATGAACCTCAAAAGATGGGCGGAGAAGCGACGCAATGGGGGATTGAACAGCTAAACCCTCTTTTTGTGTTACGCTATTCTGCAACCCATAGAGATATTTACAACCTTGTTTATAAACTAACTCCTTATGATGCCTATAATTTCGGCTTGGTTAAAAAGATAGAAGTATTGTCTATCACCGAAGAAGGAGACCCGGCCAGTAAAAAGATAATTTTAGACCGAATAGAATCGACCCCCAGTGGTTTAAGAGCAAAAGTCAAAGTGTTTGCTAACACCAAAGAGGGTATAAAGTTTAAGCTGATCACCCTTAGACACGGTGATAATTTAGCCAAGAAAACAGACAATACTTATTATGATGGTTTTATTATAAATGAGATAAACAAAGGTGCAGGGTATCTCTCTTTTTCTAATGGGGTGAAAATTTACGAAGGAAAATCTTCCATAGAAGAAGATGAGATAATTCGTTTTATGGTAAGGGAAACGATAAGGGAGCATTTAGATAAAAAGAAGAAGCTAAATCCCCGAGGACTTAAGGTATTAAGTTTATTTTTCTTAAATAGAGTTGATGATTACCTATTGGATGAGGGGATGGTCCGAAGGATATTTGAGGAAGAATTCAACCGGCTTATTAATGATGGATTTAAAGAATTTTCAAATTTAGAGGTAAAGAAGGTCCATAGTGGCTATTTTTCAAAGATGAAAAGGGATAAAAGCATTGAAGAGGATGAGAAAGCCTTCGATTTGATTATGAAGGACAAAGAAAGACTACTTTCCCTGGAAGAACCGGTGGAGTTTATTTTTTCTCATTCGGCATTGAGGGAGGGCTGGGATAACCCGAATGTATTTAATATTTGTACGCTGGCTTATTCTACTTCGGAGATAAAAAAGAGACAGGAAATTGGGAGAGGTTTGAGATTGCCGGTTGACCAGGAAGGGAACAGAATTAAGGATAGAGATATAAATTTGTTGACCGTGATTACCAATGAAAGTTATCGGGAATATTTAGAAAGATTACAAACGGAATACCGAGAAGAGGCCGGTGTGGAAGCACCACCTATTGAAGACCAGCGAAAAAGAATAGAGGTCAAGAGAAAAGATAAGGTAATTCAGGGAGATTTATTTAAAGATTTATGGAATAGAGTCTCTCCCAGAGCAAAGTATCTGGTGAATATTGAGAGTAGTAAATTAATAGAGCAAGTATTAAAGGAAATAACAAAAATTGAGATAAAAGAGCCGGAGATAAGTATTAAAAAAGTTCGGATAGATAGAATGGAAATGGAGGGGATAGAGGAGGAATTTATTATTGATAAATCGGAGCAAACGAAAATAACTAAAGTCCTTAATCTTATATCTTACCTCGCAAGAGAGACCAATTTAACTAAAAATACTATATTTAAAATATTAGAGGGTTGCAATAATCTTCATCTTTTGTTCTTAAATCCTCAAAAATATACCGAAAGAGTCGTAGAAATTATTAAAGAGGCTAAAAGATCATCTGAAGTGGAGGGTCTCCAATATGTTAATTTGGAAGAAAGTTATGATGTTGGTCTTTTAAGAGAGGAAATAGCAAGTTATGGTAAATATGTACTAAAGGTACAAAAATCAATTTATGATGGGATAATTAAAGAATCAAATATCGAAGAAGAGTTTGCTAAGGCGTTGGATAAAGACTCCCGAATAAAATTATTTATAAAATTGCCTGATTGGTATGCTATAGAAACGCCAGCAGGAAATTATACCCCTGACTGGGCAATTGTAGTAGAGAAAGTTCAAGATAGTACTACCGAAGAAGAAATTTACTTTGTTGTAGAAACCAAAGGAACTAATAATATTTATGAATTGAAACCTGAAGAAAAAATTAAAATAGAAAGCACCAAAAAGAGGTTTGAACTCATAAAAGATTCAAAATTTGTGGCTCCGGTTAAGGATTTCGAGAGCTTTGAGAAAGAGTGGTAAGAGGGGTAGGAGGAGATAGGTGGGAATTTATCTTTCAAGGAAGATTTTAGGAAGAAAATCGGAAATTAATCTTTATTCTTAGAAGGGCTTAAAGGGCTTAAGTGAATGGGAATATATTTTCGGGCTAACTTTCCTATTTCCCGAGCTTTTTCTTCTGAGAGATGCAACTTATTATATTTACACATTTTCTTGTTTAGTTTTCGGCTTTTTATTATAATATAAGTCATAATTAAAAAAGAGTAATAATTAAAGAGATAATTAGAAGGTAGAAGGGGAAATTTAAAAAATATGAAATATATAAGTACCAGAGATAATTTTAAAGCAGTATCCAGTATAGAGGCTATTAAGATGGGTATGGTACCTGAGGGAGGCTTATTCGTGCCAGAAGAAATTCCAGTTATTTCCCAGGAGCAACTTAACAAATGGGTCAATTTATCCTATGCCCAGCTTGCTGAGAAGATTTTTTACTTATTTCTGGCTGAGGATTTCTCCCCAGAAGAGATAAATTATATAGTACACCAGATCTACAATAGAGAGCATTTTGAAACAGAAGAAATCACTCCACTCAAACAGCTTAATACTCAATTATTTATACTGGAGCTTTTTCATGGACCAACTGGTGCCTTTAAAGATATAGCTCTACAGGCACTCCCACTTATTTTAGCCGAGGCTAGCAAAAAACTCGCTCTTACCAACCAGCTACTGATATTGGTAGCAACCTCAGGTGATACTGGGAAAGCGGCTCTGGAAGGATTTAAAAATATACCGGGAATCCAGATAGTGGTCTATTATCCCTTTCAGAAAGTTAGCAAAATTCAGGAATTACAAATGCTTACCACTGAAGGGAATAACACTCAGGTGATTGCCTTAGATGGTAATTTTGATGACTGTCAGAATGCGGTAAAACAAATATTTGCAGATCAGGGCTTCACTAATTTTCTAAAAGAAAAAGGATTTGAATTTTCCTCTGCTAATTCCATCAACTGGGGACGGCTCTTCCCACAAATAGTCTATTATTTCTATGCCTATCTATCCCTTTTAGGGAAGAACCAGATACAGAGCAAGGAAAAAATAAATTTTGTGGTCCCAACTGGCAATTTCGGCAATATCCTGGCCGCCTGGTATGCTAAGGAGATGGGCCTACCAATTGGAAAGCTAATCTGTGCTTCCAATAGCAATAAGGTGCTCAGCGACTTTTTCCATTCGGGCGTCTATGATGTTAATCGCCCTCTGGTCACTACTATCAGTCCTTCTATGGATATACTTATTTCCAGTAATCTGGAAAGATTTCTCTTCGAAATTTCAGACCATGAGGGAAAATATATTACGAGAATGATGCAAAATCTTCAGAAAGAAGGTAAATTTACTTTAGCACAAACATGGAAAAATAAGATGCAAGAGATAATTTTTGCTGGTTATGCTACTGAAGAGGAAACATTAGCCACTATTAAATCAGTCTATCATGATTATCATTATCTGGTTGACCCGCATACCGCAGTAGGAATAAAGGTATATAATGATTACTATAATTCAAGCAAAGTAAAAACCAAAACGGTTGTTGATGCTACTGCTACCCCTTTTAAATTCAATCGAGCGGTACTAATTTCCCTGTTAGGTGAAAACTTGGTGTATAATAAAGATGAACTTATTTTATTACAGATGTTGAGTGAATATACTGGTTTAGCTATCCCTGCTATGCTGCAAGACTTAGGAAATAAACCAATAAAAAATCACTTTATTTACCCTAAAGAAAGGGTTAAAGAAAGTTTATTAGAAGTATTGAAGATATAAGGTCTTCAAGGGAAACACCCCGTCCCTTCGGGACACCCCTCTTTTAAAGGGGAAGGATTCCCCTTGAATATCTTGCAGTATCGGAATTTCAAAAAATTTCGATACTGCAAGATAATATAAAATTATTTAATAAATAACAATATATTTTGCTTTTAATTCAGGGTTTATCAAGGGGAAGAATTCCCCTTGAATATCTTGTTGGTAAAACAAGATAGCATTTTCTTTAAAGGGTATTTTTCTTTAATTTTTAACTAAAATTACACTATATACTAAATACTATATACTCAATACTGATAATTGAGGGGTTTCAGGGGAAACTTCCCCTGAATATCTTGTTTTTGATGTCTTACTCTTATTCTTTATTTTGTTCATACTGGTGTTTGATAACTTCGCCCTCTACCATAAAAACCACATCTTCACAAATATTAGTAGAATGATCTCCTATCCGTTCTAAATCCAGAGCCAGAGAGATTAAATGGAAAGAGCGTTCTATCGTAGCAGGATCGGAACTCATAAAAGTTATAAGCTCTCTGATGATCTGGTCTCTTAAGCCATTAACTATCTTGTCTCTTTGAAATACTTCCCGGGCAAGCTTAGAATCATTTTCAATGAAGGCTTCCACACTCCCTTTAATCATGCCCTGGACAATTTCAGCCATTCTGGGAATATCAATATATGGTTTAACCAGGGGTTTCTCAATAAGAAAAAGCACACTTTTGGACATATCTACAGATAAATCTCCAATTCTTTCCAGATCTCTGTTAATTTCCAACATCATCAAAATTGTCCTTAAATCAATAGCCATAGGCTGAAATTGGGCTAAAAGCTGAATACATTTTTCGTCTAGATTAAGGTCATACCTATCTGTTTTCGGTTCATCTTTTTCTATTACTTCCAGCAGATAGTCTTTCTCTTTTTCTAAAAGCCCTTTAATTACTTTTTCCACCATAGACTCACAAAGAGTAGCATATTCTATTAATTCCCGCTTCAACAGTCTAATACGCTCTTCTAACATTGCTTCCCCTCTTATTAATAGTTAACATATTTCCAATATATTCAAGGGGAATCCTTCCCCTTGAGATCCCCTGAATAAATAGCATCAAACTCGATATTTATTATTCTTTCTTATTTTATTTTATAGCTTATCTTTAATATCTTACTTAATGTTCTTAAGAATAATGAAATTTCTGGGAAATTCCATTATTCAAGGGGAATCCTTCCCCTTGAGACTTGAGAATCCCTGAAATAACTTCCGACTAGCGACTGTATTTAAACGATATACCTTATACGTAATACGATATACCATATTCACCCTCACCTTACCTCTCCCTTCTAAGGGAGAGGAATATGGTTATTAATCTATTGAATGTCTTATTTTTAATATCTTATCATTACATTAATATTTTATATTGGTGTATTATTTAAGAATATCGAAATTGCTGGGCAATTACGATATTCAAGGGGAAGAATTCCCCTTGAGACTTGAGAATCCCTGAAATAACTTCCGACTAGCGACTGTATTTAAACAATATACGTTATACGTAATACGGTATACCATATTCACCCTCACCTTACCTCTCCCTTCTAAGGGAGAGGAATATGGTACTAGCATATTATATTCTCTAATTAAAGATAAAGGTTTTAAGAATATCGAAATTTTGAAAAAATTTCGATATTCAATTTATCCAAATTTACCGGTAAGATAAGCTTCAGTCATTTTATTTTGGGGAACAGTAAAAAGTTTTTCAGTCTCTCCAAACTCAATTAATTCCCCTAAGTATAAAAAGGCAGTAAAGTCCGATACCCGGGCTGCCTGTTGCATGTTGTGAGTTACAATAACAATGGTATACTCTTTTTTTAGCTCTCTAATCAGTTCCTCAATTTTTTGAGTAGAAATGGGGTCCAGACTGGCACAGGGTTCATCAAATAATAGTACCTCTGGTTCCACGGCCAGACAACGAGCAATACAAAGTCGCTGTTGTTGTCCACCTGATAATCCTAAAGCACTTTCCTTAAGACGATCTTTTACTTCCTCCCATATTGCTGCCTTTTTTAATGATTGTATCACAATTTCCTCTCTCTTTCTTCTATCGGAAACGCCATTTATTTCTAATCCATAACTGATATTATCAAAAATGCTTTTGGGAAAGGGATTTGGTTTTTGAAAAACCATACCCACTCTCCTGCGAATCTCTACCACATCTACTTTGGGGTCATAGATACTTTTTTTATCCAGTAAGATGGTCCCTTCCAGTCTGGTTTTTGGTATCAGGTCATTCATTCTATTAAACAAGCGAATTAAAGTTGTTTTTCCACAACCGGAAGGACCAATTATGGCCGTTACTTTTTTTTCGAAAATATCAAGATTAATGTCCTTTAAAACTTGACTTCGTCCATAATAAAAGTAGAGATTCTTTACCTCTATCTTAGTGTTAAGTTCCATAATAAGTACGGCTCCTCTGTCTCTGCCTCAGAATGATAGCTAAGGTAGACATTGATAATACCAGAATTAATAAAATTAAGGTACAACCATAGGCAATTCTGGTTTGCACTTCCGGGTGAACTCCTTCGGTCATTAAGGCATAGATATGATATGGTAAAGCCATTACTTCCGAGAAGATAGAATTGGGGTATCCTCTCATGTAGAAAGTAGCAGCAGTAAACATAATTGGCGCAGTTTCACCAGCAACTCTACCAATACTTAATATTATGCCAGTTAAAATTCCAGGAAAGGCCGTGGGTAAAACTATCCTTTTGATAGTCTCCCATAAAGTAGCTCCCAGGGCTAAAGAGGCTTCCCGGTAGGATTGAGGTACTGCAGTGAGTGCTTCCTGAGCTGCTGAAATAATACTGGGAAGCACCATAATCCCCAGAGTTAAAGAACCAGATAACAAGGATACACCAAACCCAAAATACTTTACAAAGACCGCCAATCCAAATAAACCAAACACTACCGAAGGCACTCCGGCTAAATTATTAATACTTATCCGAATAATATTTATAATAAAACTCTGGGGACTGTATTCACTTAAATAAATGGCACAGGCTACTCCCAGGGGAAGGGAAAAAATCATAGCCCCTAAAGTCAGGTAGAAGGTTCCTACAATTGCCGGAGCTACTCCTCCGGCAGTCATAGATTTTTTGGGTACCTGGGTCAAAAATTCATAGGAAAGGACACTATAACCACGAATTATGATAAAATACAAAATCAAGCCTAAAAAAATAACAGTAGTTAAAATACAGAGAAAGAGTAATAAAAATCCTAGATTTTGCTTAACTTTTTTATTCATATTTTTTATCTCCCCAAGCCCAACTTCAACCGGTAACGGCGACTGATAAGTTCCGCTATAATATTAAATATTAAAGTAATCAAGAATAAGATTAAACCAATGGCAAACAAAGCATGATAATGAGTACTACCAACTACCGCCTCCCCCATCTCCGCAGCTATAGTAGAAGTCATTGGTCTAACTGGCTGAAAGAAAGAAGTGGGAATAATTGCTGCTCCACCAGTGACCATCAAGACGGTCATGGTCTCTCCAATTGCCCGGCTCATTCCCAGTATAATTCCCGTAGAAATTCCCGAACCAGCTGCCGGAATAGTAACCTTGGTTAAGGTTTGCCATCTATTGGCTCCTAAGGCTAAGGAAGCCTCTCGAAAACTATTTGGTACAAAACTCAAGGCATCTTCAGAAATACTACAGACAGTAGGGGTAGCCATAATACCTAATAATAAACTACCGGTAAAAGCAGTTTGCCCTACTGGAATTTGGAGAAGTTTTTGCAGATATGGCGCTACCACCACCATACCAAAAAACCCATAGACAATGGAAGGTATACTGGCCAAAATTTCAATAATAGGTTTTAAGAGGGCCTTTTGTTGTTGACTTGCTAGCTCATTAATAAAAAGGGCACTCCCCAACCCTAAGGGCACACATATTATAGCCGCACCAATGGTGACCAGAAAGGAAGCCATAATTAAAGGGAAAATACCAAAATCAGGGGGGTCATAAGTAGGATACCATTCCCTTCCTAGTATAAATTCAAATAACCCTATCTCCTGAAAAGCTGGCCATGCTGAAATAAATAAGGTTATGGTAATGCCAACCAGAAAAAATAAGGAAGAGAAAGCTAATATAGTAAATATCCATCTGATGGTATTTTCTTTCTTTTTATACACTTATTATTTCTTCCTTTACTTTACCCTAATAAATCCGTTTTCTTCCACCAGTTTCTGTCCTTCAGCACTGAGCACAAAGTCAATAAAGTCCTTTACTATTCCCTCAGGTTCTCCATTGGTATACATAAATAATGGTCTGGCTAAAGGATAGCTATTATCATTTACAGTTTCTTTACTGGGAATTATATCATTAACCTTAATGGCCTTCACCTGGCTGGTAACATAGCCTAAACCTACATAGCCTATTGCACCAGGTGTATTAGCCACCGTAGTAGCCACCGCAGCATTAGAAGCCTGCATCAGGGCATCCGGTCTTAACTTTTCTTTATGTAAAACTAATTCATTAAAAGCCTCAAAAGTACCACTGGCTGAATCTCTAGAGACCACTACTATTACCTGGTCTTCCCCACCTACTGGAGACCAGTTGGATATTTCACCAGTGTAAATAGCCTTAATTTGTTCCAGTGTTAATCCGTCTATCTTATTAGAGGTATGAACTATTACTGCTATGGCATCTTTAGCAATAATGTTGGCAAATAGCTCTACCCCTTTTTCTTTAGCTTTTGCTACTTCCTCTTCCTTTACCGGACGGGAAGAATTCCCAATATCACAGGTACCATCAATTAGAGAGGTAATACCTACCCCTGAGCCTCCTCCTTGAATCGAGATATCAATATCCGGATTTTGATCCATAAAAACTTCAGCACAGGGCTGGGCAATAGGCAGTACAGTAGTGGAACCTTTTACTACAATCACTTGTTCAGAAGCACTGACCTTAACACTGGCCGGCAAGAACAGCAATAAGACCAAGAAAAAAGTAGATAATATTTTAAATTTTTTAAAATTAGTCATTTTAATCTCCTTTAATTTTTCTTCATAATCCGGGGAATTTAGTTTTCATATTCTTTCATATTATTTTTGACAGTACCTTTTTAGATGGTAAACATCTAATTTTTTTTCTATAAGTTAAGGAGTTTTGTTTGTTAAAAATTTATAGATAAAATGTTAATTTTTGGTAAATTTCTAAATTTTCCCAAAAATATTTGCCTCTTTTTTTATCAATAATTTTAACCCCTTTTTTTCTATTCCCTCATTCATAGTTAGGATTAGCAATTACTTCCTGATATTGTTGAACAGGCAGGATTACTGTTATTCTAGTTCCTATACCTAATTGACTGTCAACCTCAATTTCACCTTTATGTAACTTGACAATATGTTTGACAATGGAAAGACCTAAGCCAGTCCCTCCCTCTTTCCGGGATCTTGCTTTATTTACCACGTAAAAACGATCAAAAATATGGTTTATCTCTTCTTTTTTTAGCCCAATGCCACTATCGGCAATCTCTACCTTTACTCTGTTCGCACTTATTGAGGAAATAGTGACGGTGACCTCTCCCTTTTCAGTATATTTAAGCGCATTATCAATTAAATTGATAAACAGCTGTTCTATCTTAAATAGATCGGCTTCTATCTTTGGTAAATTTGGGGAGATGTTAAGATTAAATCTTATATTTTTCTCCCGGAAAGCTGGTTCAAATATCTTCTGAATGTTGATAATTAGCTCCTCTAAATCCACCTTCTCTAACTGCATTTTGTCTTCCTCATTCTCTAATTTAGATAAGAAAAGTAGATTATTAACCATATTAATGAGCCTTTCGGTATTCTTTTTGATAATTTGAAGATACTTTTCTCTTTCTTGAGCATTAACCCCAGCTCCTTCCAATGTTTCAACATAACCTTTAATTGAGGTAAGGGGAGTCCTCAATTCATGAGAAATATTGGTAATCAAATCCTTTTTGACCTGTTCCAATTTTTTGGAAGGGGTTATATCATAAAAAACCAAGACTGCTTTATTCTTTTTCTCTATATAGTTACCTTTGGATTGATAAATTTTTCCAGAAAGTTCTAATTCAGTGTTAAATTCTTTTTTCTTTTCCACCAATTCACTTACCAGCTCATTTAATTTACTATCTCGTAAAACTTCCCAAAAATATTTATTTTCAATATTACGACAAAAAGGGGAGAATATCTCTTGAAAATAACTATTACTTAAAATAATTTTCCCTTCTTCCTCCACTAAGGCAATTCCAGTGGGAATGGTTGCAATAGTAGCTGATAATTCTTCGCTCTGCTCGGCTAAGTCCTGAACCTGTTGTTTTAAGCTTTCGGTCATATTATTAAAATGATTAATTAGCTCATTAAGGTCAGCAGGTTCTTTGGGTTGAAATAAAATTCTGGTTTCCAGGTCACCATTACTTATCCTCTTAAATCCCTCTTTTAATTCATCAATCAATATGCTATATTTTTTAGAGATAAATCTAGAAATAAAATAGGCTAGGCCTGTTGCTATTAATATCATAATAATAGTTATAAGAATTATGATATTTCTTAATCGAGCTAAAATATAATTCATCTCATCTAAAAAAATACTTAACCTGACTACTGCCTTTACTTCACCTGTCTCGGTCCAAAAAATAGGAGTGGCCACATAGAGCATCTCCTCTTTGCTAGTAGAGCTATATCTAACCAAATGAACTGTTTCTCCCTGAAAAGCTCCTTTTACTTCAGGTCTTTGGATATGACTTTCCATCTCTGGCAAATCTTTTAATGTTTCAGCTACTACCTGGCCATCAGGTAGAATAACCGAGATTCTGGTTTTGGTCTGGTCAGAGACATTTTGAATAAAAAGTTGTAAATCTGGCCAGTTTTCTTGTTCCAGGTAAGGTTTGAGCTCGGACTTTAGAATAAAGGAAAGATTGGTAAGTTCTTCTGTTTTGTTATTTACATATTGAGATTTGAGAAAAGGTGTTAGAAAGATTAAATATAAAATTGATATTAGCAGAATTATAGTAATATAGCTGATTAAAATCCTAAAAAAACGCGGATTTTTCATGGTTCTAACTTGTAACCAATCCCTCTTACATTTTTAATCAGGTATCCTTTAGCTCCTAATTTATCCCTTAAATTTTTAATATGAACATCAATGGTACGATCCAAAACTGCCTTCTCATCCCCCCAGAGGTAATTTAAGATCTGTTCTCGGTTAAAGACCCACCCTGGTTTAGTAGCCAGTAAGCTCAATATCTTAAACTCAGTAGTAGTAACGGCTACTTCTTTCTGGTAAACAAAAACGCGATGCTTTTCTGTTTCCATAATAAAATCTTCATCAACTACAATCTTCTTCTCTATTAATCTGCTATTTTTTCGTCTCAATACTGCTTTTACCCTGGCTACCATTTCCCGGGGTGAAAAAGGTTTGGTTATATAATCATCAGCCCCCAGTTCTAATCCGAGAATTTTTTCCGTTTCCCCTATTAAAGCAGAAAGAATAATAATAGGTATATCAGTGTAGCTATCCTCTTTCTTGAGATACTTGCATATCTCAAAGCCACTCTCATCTGGAAGCATAAGGTCTAAGATAATTAAATCAGGGATTTTTTTATTCAGGGTTTGATAAAAAGAGGTGGCAGCTGTAAATCCTTCTACCTGAAAATTGGACCTCTCTAAGTGCAGGGTAATTAGATTAATTATATCCTCTTCATCATCAATAATATAAATAAGGGGTAACAAATAATATACACCTTCTAAAAATTATACTGAATTATACTCAGTTAACATAACAATCTTTCCTCCCTCTCTTGGGGCTGATAACCGAAAGAGAAAGAGTAAGGCAATCTATTTTTATTATACACATCTTCTATAAAATAGGGAATTTTAGTTATGACCCCATCATAAATTTCCTACTGCCCACTGGCCACTAAACCTCCAATTTGCAAATCTCCTCCCAGAGGACCGGGGAGCATCTGAATAACCGAGAGGTTAGTATGATTATTAATTAACTCTCCAGTGGCTCTGGTAGCAATAATAGTGTATTCCCTGAAAAAATTTTCATTCTCCTTCACAAAAGAGAGCATTTCCGCCTTTTTCCCATCATGGGCAATTAAGGCCACAGAGAGTCTTCCTTCTTTCTTTTTATTCTTTTTAAGAGGGGCAATAATTGTTTTAGTGTAGTTTTCCATTTTTATTTAAGAATTCCCCGGGTATGGCTACCAATTCACCATACCCGGGTGGTCAGGTTGTTGGTATTATATTCTAAACAAAATACTAGTTTATCATATCAAATTAAAGACTGATATAACCGTTCTCTTCTACCAGTTTCTGTCCTTCGGCACTGAGCACAAAGTCAATAAACTTTTTCACTGCACCTTCTGGCTTACCATCGGTATACATAAAAAGAGACCTGGCTAAAGGATAATCACCAGCATTGACTGTCTCTTTACTGGGAATCACCTCATCTACAGTAAGGGCTTTAATCTCTTTACTGACATAGCCCAGTCCTACATAACCGATAGCCCCAGGGGTATTGGCTACTGTGGTCACCACTGCAGCATTGGAAGCCTGTAAGAGGGCATTTGCTCTTACCTTTTCACCTTCTAAGGCCAGTTCATTAAAAGTTTCAAAGGTGCCACTGGCAGAATCTCTGGAGACCACAATGATCTCTTGGTCAGCACCTCCCACTTCAGACCAATTGGAGACCTTCCCGGTGTAGATGGCCTTAATCTCTGCTAAGGTCAAGCCAGCAAGGGCATTGGAAGGATGCACCACCAGGACGATGGCATCCCGAGCAATAACTGTCTCCACTGGATTAACACCTTTTTCTTGGGCTGTGGCTATCTCTTTTTCTTTGATAGGACGGGAAGCATTGGCAATATTACAGGTTCCGTCAATTAGAGAGGCAATCCCTACTCCAGAACCTCCACCCTGAACTGAAATGCTAATAGCTGGATTCTCTTCCATAAATACCTCAGCACAAGATTGGGCAATGGGCAAGACTGTAGTGGAACCCTTGACTACTACAATCGTTTCGGTAGCCAGGATTGGGCTACCATACAGCAAGAAAGAAATCAATACCAAAGATACAAATAGCTTGAATTTTCCAACGTTAATCATTTTTTTCTCCTTTTCTTGAGATGTTTTTCATCTCTTTTTGACTATAACATAGGAAAATTCTGTTAAGAATTTATAAATAAAGTGTTAAGTTTTAGTTAATTTTTAATAATTTTTCCATAATTTATTATGAAGAATTAAAGAAATTTTACGAAATTTAATATTTCTTTTTAAGCAATTATAAAACTTATCTTCTATAGGGGTGTATTCAGAAAGATGGTGAATTTGAATCTTTCCGAAGAGCAGATCATTGAAATTAGACAGATAATATTGGATTTCCAAAAAAACTTAGGAGCTTAGAAATCAGATCCAGGCAAAACGAAAAACAATTAAAAATCAAAGAACTAATAAGAAAACTTCCCTTTGATATGAACAAGTGAGAGCAAAATTGGAAGAGATTGCTCAACTACAGGTAGAGATAATATTCAAATTTTCTTAGGCTACTTTTATACATTCTACCATTTTTACTTTACAACTCTTTTAAAAGTGCTATAACCTTCTTTCTTATAATATCTAAAGTTTTTCGAAACTCTTCTCTTCCTTTACCTTTTGGATCGGGAATTTCCCAATTTATCACTCGGGCACCTGGAATTACTGGACATTCTACCTCACAACCCATTGTTACTATTATATCTATGTTAGTAAATTCTTCACTAAAGATAGTTTTAGGTTTCCCCTGCCAATTTATTCCTTCTTCTTTCAGCACTTTTAACAGCCTCGGCTCCTGAGTTTTTACTCACTATTATAAAACAGCTTTCCTTCTTTCAACTGTTCTTTAATCTTCCGAATATACTTTAAGGATTCCTCTGGGGGAATAGCTCTTTCCTTAAGCTGCTGATAATATCTTTCCTGGGCAATCCTTTCTTCCTTGAGGATAACTTCCAGTTCTGCTGAGCTTAGCTCATCCTGGTAGTAATTATCATTCTTCTCACTGTTTCTTAACACTGATAAGAGATAGCCTCCTGGAGAATATAGATGTTTTTCTCTCAGTAGAGAGAGTTTGCTTCTGATCCTCTGCCGGGAATAGTGCTGCAGTAAGAAGTCAGTGGTAGCAGATGGTATCCCCAGCTCTCTTAGCTCCTCTGGTAGAGAATCAGAGCTGAACTCTGCTCTCTTATTTCTGGAGCTATTTTTCTCTCTTTCTTCTACTACTTCTGAGACTACTGGCTCCTCCTCATCGATATCCTCTTCTGGCAAAGAAGAACTAAAGCGTACTAATTGATAGATGGTATTTTGATAATTACCATTCTCCCCTTTTCTTCTGGTAATCTTTTTAATCAGTCCCGAGGATACCAAGACCTTACGATAAAAGACAATAGTCTTCACTGTTACCCCCATACTGTAGGCTAAAGTCTTTAAAGAGGGATAGGCTATCTCTTTCTCACCATAACAGTAGCTCAGTAACTGTAGGTAAAGCATAGCTGGTCCTAGACCAATCTTCCTTACTTCATCTTTTAAGAATTGCTGGGATATCATCAGAAATCCCTCTCTTCCTTTCTGCTCTTTTTCTAATTCAATCATCTTATTTCTCCTTTTTTATTATTCTTCCTATCTGGTAAGAGCAAAAAAGAAGGGAAAATACAAAAGTGAGGAAAAAGATTTTCTTGGGCCTCTGGAGAGATTTGTTCTTCTTTATATTGATATTATTAGTTGGTAAAAAAGTAACTACCCCTACTGTAAAAAAGTAAGTAGGGTTGTTACCTCAGGTAAGTAGGGGGTATGGAGAAGATTATAAAATATTTTTTTAAATTGAAAGAAAACAGTTACCTCCTGCGTATTAATAAGCAGAAATAAAAAATACCATAAAAAAAATGGAGGAGAAAAAATGTCTTACTTAAGTAACTATAAAAAAGCAGGAGTTATTTTACTGATAGTACTACTGGCAGTAGGGATGTTAGCTACTATGAGTTTAGCCCAGAATATGGGTTATCAAGGAGACCAGAACGAATTATCTAAAGGTAAAGCCAAATTTGGGCCTGGCAGTGGTAATAGTGGTTATAGACCAGCAGCCCCTGATGCAGATGGAGATGGAATTCCCAATGGCTTAGATGATGATTATGTTCCAGATTGTGACTGCCCATGCTGTTTGACTGATGATGATGGAGACGGCATCCCCAACTGTCAGGATGACGATTATGAGGGAAACTGTAATTGTATAGGTAAACCCCAGGGTAAGCAATGGGGCAAAAAATAATACTGGCTAAGAGGAATAAGAAAAATTCTTCAAATGGCCATAATTAAATAGAGATACCCTCTACCTGTTAAATAAAGGAGAGGGTATCTTTATTTTAGTTCTAAATAGCTTGTAAAGGCCTTATCTAAATCTAACATTATTGCTATTGTAAATCTGTCCTCACTGTTAACCTCTGGTTACCATTCTTTTAGATGCTGATATGTGTATTATCCTATTGTCATTTCTTCTTAAGATCACAGGAGAAATAAAGGGTGAATTTAGACTGAGGTGTATCGGATGGAACCTCAAGAAAAAGCATAAAAATAATAGCTTATGGTTAGAAGCTGATACTATATGAGATATATTTAATCCTGAATTAGAATATTATTCTTCTCTAATGTGATGAATATATGGATCTAAAAATATTTTATATTTGTTTTGAATATCTTCTGAAGTCTTTTGAAATTTATCATTCCATTCAGGTAAGTAAACCATACAAAAATCATAAGAACAAGTTGGTTGTATTTCTTAGCTTAGGATTTTTATAACCTCAATCAGAAAGGAATGTTTTTTCAGCTAGACTTGATTATTTTATTAGCAAAATCAATAAAATTATCAAACCAGTATCTTTTATAACTTTCTAAAACCTCTGCGATCCCCCGTCTTGGTTTCAATAATAACTTTGTATTTATAATAAGTCCATCATCGTATGAAAAACTTTTACTAACTTTTTGTTCACCAATTTCAAATATCTTTGAATAGCCGTCAATTTTTCTGTATCCGTCCGCATGCTCTGTACCTTTTGGATCAACAAATAAAATCAAGTAAAGTCTGTCCTTTTGCGCCCAAAAGATAAAATCCGGTTTGAAATTGGCTATATTATTTTCTTTCGGGTTGTAATACGGAATGTAAACCTCGTCCAGTATTTGGTCAAGTTTGGAAAATAACCACCAATCAAACTGCGTAAATATATTATCAGGCTCAGCAAGATATTTTTCCAGCTGTTCAATAAATATTTTTTCGCTCTCGACATTGATAATGTGATTTATATAGTCAATTTTTTCAGTTTCAGATACTATCACCGGAAGATAATAATGATTTGCTAAATACTTAATCTTTATTTTCTGATTCTTCATTTCAAAATTCCCAGCCTGCTCAAATAAGCTCATTTGCCTTTCATATTCTTTTCTGGGTATTTTGCCGTATTGCCTATCCAGCTCTTTTTGCTTTTTGGTATAATCACTAACTGCCTTAATTTTGTTTTTTATTTCTTCGTATTTCTCACCATCGCTAAATCTAACCTTTTTGAAATGCACAATTTCATCTTCCAATTCCTTAAACTTATCAAATTCTCTGCTCTTTACACCCAGATAATCAAAAATCCGACCAAGAATTAATTCCGGCTCAAAAAGAGAGTTCCTCTCACCAAAATCGTAGTATCGCTCTTTTTCGGCAAAACTTTCCTTTGCCTTCCTCAAAACTTTTACTTCACAATCATATTTCACCATAGCAACTTTATCGCCCAAAATTTTGTAAAACTGTGAAGTTATATCAAAATCTTCGCAACTGACAGGATATTTTTGCGGGTCTTTTTCTTCAGCAAAAATCCTTTCAGAGTTTTTGTAAACCGGCACTAAAAGAAGATGTTTTTGCGCTTCAGGATTTAAAATAAACGCTTCTCCCAGATTTTTATCTTGCTTCTCTGCATTCAGAGTGGCAATTATTTCCTTTAAGTTTTCGGCATTAGTACCAAAAACAAATAAGCTCTCAATTGGCAAGATCAAATTTTTCGCTTTGTCAAATAACTCTTCCGTTACAAGTTTGGCATTAAACAAATTCTGGAGCCTCTTGCGCATGTTTTTTTGCGGCTCTATTCTTACGCCTCTACCAACTGCTTGTAGAACGAATTTTTTAGCGTCACTTCCAACCCCAATATTCACAAACAAAATCAAATTCGGTCGGTTAGAATCCCAGCCTTCGTAAAAAGAACGAGAACCCATTAAAATATTTATGTCAGAATCATCGCGGTTTATTCGCCTAAAATAACTTTCGTTTTCAAAACTTTCGTTTATCTCATACCCCTCAAGCTTATCTTTCAGCCAACCAGAAATATCACCGATTTTGATTAAGGCAAATGGCTTTTCAGCTGTCATTAATCTAAAAATTAATTCGTTTCTGTTGCCGGGTATCTTTAAAACTTCAATCTTGCCTGCAGTTTTAGCGTTCAAAACATATCTTAAAATATCCTGGTAATCCAATTTTGAAATCAAATTAGCATCTATTACGCACTCCAGTTCTTCAAACTCAAATTTTGGATGATTACTAAACTCTTGAACAAGTTCTTCCTTTGCTTCTTTAAGCAAGTCCGCTCTAATTTCATTTTTGGCAACCTTTTCCAATTCTCTAAAAAACAATTCCAAATCAGATTCTTCCACATCCACAGAATTGACCAACGTCAAAAGAAGCGGGCGGTGGTATATTACCCCGTCAGCCTTCGACTGCCACCCCTTTTGAAAAGGGGAATTATTAGTCTCTTGTAGAGGGGTGTCTGCGCTAGTAGACGGGGTGTTTACAACTTTCCTGATTTTTTCAAAGTACTTGTTGATGTAAGTTAAAAGCAAAAGCGTTTTCAAGACAATTTTTTGCTTTTCAATCGGGGAAAATTCTTCCTGCCCGCCTGCCTGCCGAAACCTCGGCGCAGGCAGGCGAAACGCGCTAATCTCGGCAGAAGACACATAAATATGCTTGCCGTAACCTTCTTCCACAAACCTTGAAAGATTGAAATTAAAAGCACAGGTTGCAAAGTCCCTCGGATCAGTAAAGGTTGCGGAAAAATTAAATAAAAATCCGTTTCTGGAAAGAATGGAGTATAAAATCTGTCGTTTGCTATCTTCTTTATCGCCTTTGTGGGCTTCGTCCAGAAGGATATACCATTTGCCGTTATTATCATAATTTCTGAAATTAACTATTTTTTCTTTTTGCTCATCGGAGATTAAATCTGAGCGGTAATAAAAAACGGTAATTTCGTTTTTAGTAAAGGGCAAGGCGTTTTCTCTCTTTACGCTTTCGTAATCTCTTAAATTTTTGAGATTTATCTTGGTCTCAAAGTTGAAGCTGTTAAACTCCTCAACATGATTTTTGAATTGATCCAAAAGGTCGTCGCGATGCGCCAAAAATAAAATATCCCTTGCAGGCAATTCCTTTTCGGCAATCAGCTTGCCCAAAAGTTCAATCAATTTAACAATAATAAGTGTTTTTCCCGAACCCGTCGCCATCCAGAAACTCATTCGATTGATAAAGTACGCAAAAGGAATTTTAGAATTTATGGCAGGATAATCTTTATCGTATTCTAAAAGATATTTTGCTGTCTTTTTGCCTTCTCTTTTTTTTAAATCGTAGTCAAAACTTTCAGAAAAATCGTTAGTTTGGTAAAGATTAAAGAAACTTTGCTTGTTTGCTTCTCTATCTTTGAAATAAAGCCATAAGACCTTAAGTGCATTTTGAAGCCCTTGTTTTTGAAAATCAAAAAGAGTTTTGTCTTTTGAAAACCGGCTAAAATCAAACCCTTGCCATTTTGCGGGCAGGTTTTCAAAAGAAATATCTTCTACAATGTTTTGCAAATAGAGTTTCATAGGTATTTTTTCCTTGGGATTTTTACCATAAATTCATTTTCATTAGCTATTAACTCAACATCAAGCCCAATATGATCTTTTACAAGTTTTATCATTCTTCTTACTCCACTACCTAAATCTGTTACCATCTGAAATTTTGCAAGCATATTATAAATATGAGGATTTCTTAGTACATGAGCACCTCCTACCTTCATGCTTTCAATGGTTACTGTATTTGGTAATCTCCCGGGACTATGAACTTCTATTCTATCAGTGAAAATTAAAATCCTTATAGGTGCACTTATGGTGTAATCACGGTGTGCAATGGCATTGACTACCGCTTCCCGTAAAGCTTCCATTGGGATCTCGTACTTAATTTCTGGTTCAAAATCACTTATCTCGTGCTTTTCTTTAAGATAGATTTTTAAAAATCGTTCTGTATTTTCTATTATTTGAATAATAGTGCCATTAATATCTTTCTTATCCAAAGGCGGAGTTGCAATATCATTTCCTTCTATATAAGCACAAACAATACGTGCTTCTTTTAAGAATGATTGAGGTCTTTTACCAAAAAATAAAATACCTGTTACAGTAGGTATTAAATCTTTATCAGCTAAAAATAAATTCTTTAGATATGACAATACTTCCTGTTCATTAATCTCTGAAAGACTTTGATGCAAATAGTCTTTTAGAAAAGATTTAAAAAATTCCAGATCAATATTCTCTAAATTAGCGTTTGTGAGTGGTAATTCATCATAATAAAGACTTTCGGAACTTTGAAATAATCTGAGAATCTCTTCTCTTGTAGCTTCTCTACAACGGTTAGAGGAACGAATATAAAATTTCCCCTTACACTGATAAGGTCTCTGAATCCCTTGGGGAATATTTATAATCACTATTCTTGTATCATTAATAACGCCAGTTTCCTGTAAAATCGTAACTGGAGGTTGGCATAAATGATATGCTATATCATCTATTCTAAGCATAAATTTATCAATATCCTTAATTCCAATTATTGTTCCATCATTATCAACCCCTGCAAGTATTTTTCCTCCATCTGCATTTGTAAAACCAACAATTGTCTTTGCAAAATCATCATTATTTTCATCTTCTCTTTTAAATTCAAGATGATAACCTTCTCCTTTAGCAATCAGTTGTCTAATTTCAAATTCAGTCATATTTTTACTCCATATTTTTGTATTCTTCTTCTAAAGGCTTCCTCTCCTCCTTCCATAATCTTCTTAATGTTTTCCGTTATGGAAATTTTATCTATAGAACCAAAATCTCTTACTTTACACTGATCCGCTTCTGCATCCAAAACAAATACTTGTTCTGAATCGCCAAGCACTGGAATATTAGCATTATGAGTAGCAAAAATTAACTGTCTTTTTCCTTTCATCTGTCGTAACATGACAACTATATCATCATAAACAAATCTATTGTCTAAATCTTCTTCCGGCTGATCAATAATTAGAATTTTTCTTTCCTGAGAGAAAAGCAAAACAAGCAAGGCTGTGGCTTTTTGACCATCAGAAAGCTTACCGAATGGCCTATATTCATCTCCTTCTCCCACTTTTAACTTAATTGTAATTAAATCCTCTGGAAATAAATTTTCTAATTGGTATAATTTGCTTTTATCTTTAAACCAATCTGTAATTCTCCTAGTCATTGCATCTGTAAGGCCAAAATGTTCTTGAAGTTGCTCATCCCCTGCTTCTATAATTTTAGAAAGTTCAACCCCATCTATTGTTATCTTTTCATTATCTATAATTTTTGAAATAGTATCTTCACCGACTTTAGAACCATATAGCAAAGAAACCAGGCTATCCTTGAATTCTTTCAGGTCTGATTGATAACTGACTTCTAGTTTTACTCTACCAGAGAGATGTTCATTTATCTTTTCAATTCGTTCTTTTCTAAGTACAAAAAGATTATGCCTTTCTTTCTGGATATCTTTCTTTAGAGATTCTCTTTCCAATTCTAAATCCTGTTGTTGCTTCTCAATTTTTTCATATTCTTTTATTAGTGGTTCTAATCGAACTTTTTCTTGAATAAGAGCCTCATATTTGTCTGGAGATAACCCTTTTGATGACAATTCTTTTTTTATTTCGTCAGATTCCTTTCTATTTGTTTCAAAACGATTGTCCCACTGAGTAAGAACATCGTTTAATTTCTTTTCTATCTCTGAAGATTTATTAGATAAATCTCTTAATTGGCTTTCTAAATATTTTTTATATTCGTTTAAAATATTTTCAGCATCTGCCAATAATTGTTTTTCAGCACTTTCCCCGTTGAGAAGACTATTTTGTATATTATTAATTTCCTGAATAAAATCTTGATATTGTTTGATTAAATTATCTTTTCCCGATTTAAATTTTAATATAGCATTATTTAAGATATTGCTATCTTTTGTTAGATGGGCAAGCGCCCCCATTTTTTCAGCTACACCTAACTTTTCAAAAGTTTTTATATGTTCATTGAGCGTTTTAAGTTTTTGCTCATCATTTTCTTTTTGAAGGAGATTATCATGAAGTTTTAAAAGTTTTTCTGAGTTCTCTTTTAATAAATTTAATTTTTTATTGAATTCTATTTTCTTTTTCTTAATCTCGTCTCCTATGAGCTGGTCAACTAATTTTATCTGGAAGTTCTGATTATTGGATAATACATAAAGTTCCTTCTGTCCTAAAAGGATTGGGATATCTTCTTCAAATAATTCAACAGGGGAAATATTTTTTTCATCAACTATTGGTTGCTGTCCGATGACTCTATTAACGGTATATGGTATTGTTTTATCGCCATATTTTTTTAGCAACCTTATGGCAATTTTTCCACCACTTCCCACTACATTCTGAATAAATTCATTTTTAAAAGATTTTTCCGCATAATATGGTAAATCAAGACAATAACGAATAGATTCAATAATGGCAGATTTCCCTACACCCCTCCCACCAATTAAGCAATTTAAATTATTATTAAACTTTAGTTTAATATCTTTTAAAAAAGTTGACCCCGAAATTTCAATAGATTCAATTTTATCTACTATTTCTATTGGTTCCTCATACAACCTTACACGTAAAGAAGGGTCCTGAAAAGCTATGCGAAAAGCATTTATGGAAACGCTGCTCAGTTTGATATATGTGCATCTTATTTTATCACCTCTCTGCTTGCAACCAATTTCGTCTATTGATTTTGGGTCAGTATTTTCTATAACTGCAATTTTGCTTTCAAAAAAATCATTATTTACCTCTCTCGTTGTAACCAATCTGTTTTTGCCCTGGTCCGATATAAATTCAATAGCATCAGCCATTTTTAATAATCGGGCTGCTTCTTTAGGTTGATTTGCATCTAAAAGTCCATTTTTATCTTCAGGATGTGGAAAAATAACAAGGCAAGAAAATTTATCGTGTAATTCCTCAAGAACATCAGGTAAATTACTTTTAAGAGAAATATCTCTGTGGCTTCTGTCGTTGTTAATCAATGGCGTTTCAGGCGTTTGATCTAATGATTTAATGTAATCATTTATACCGTTTATGTCGGAATTATAATCAAAAATTAGTAAAATATGTAGCCCTTTGCCATAAGTTATAGAAAGTTCTATGCCCGGAAAAACATAAATTCCATTTTCATTTGCCTTTTGCTGAAAGTCTTGAAACCATTCAGTTCTTATCTGTTGATAATCAGTTATGGCACATAACTTTACTTCTTTTTGTTTAAGTTTTTCTATATATTGGTCTATTAAATTTTCAAGATCGGAATCGGAGTTTAAGTTGATACCAGAAAGCAAAGTAAAACTGTGAACCAATGGTGAATGAAGATGAAAATCTGCTTTTACCCAGTTTGCACCATTATCAAATAGAGTAAATTCATTATTTTCTATCGTTCTCATAATTTATCACTCCCACCAAATCAAGGGCTTAATTAGTTTATAATCCAATTCTTTAGTATTAATTTTTGTTCCATCTTCAAACTCCACTTCGTAATTCCCCTCTTGTAGAGGGGTGTCTGGCGAAGTCTGACGGGGTGTTATTTTCTTAATCCATTTACCTGTTAGATTAGATAAAGTTTCGGCAATGTCTATATTCCCCTTTTGTAAAGGGGTGTCTGCATCAGCAGGCGGGGTATTTGGGTAGAGTTTGTCTAAATCAACTTTGACTTTGTCATTCTTATAATCAATCTCTAATGCTTTGAGCATTTTTTCGTCTTTCATAAAGACATATTCTTGGTATGGTGATCTGCCCGGCACCTGAAACAAATCCCCGTCTTCGTATTTGCAATTCGCCAGCGCTTCTTCATATTGCTCAAGCTCGTAGTATTTGAAAAAACCGCCGCCTTGATATTCTTTAACCTCTTTTGAAATACCTGATTTATCATAAGCCAAAACTTTTTTTATTCGTGGTAAAATTACACTATAAAAATGCTCTCCCATCTCAATTCCAATCCATTTTCTGCCAAGTTTGTGAGCCACCGCTGTCGTTGTGCCGCTTCCTAAAAAGTAATCCATAACCATGTCACCTTTCTCGGAAGCGGTTTCTATAGAACGCTTAAGAAGTTTCTCATGATTTTCTGTGGAAAAACCCCATTTTGGAGGAGAAACATACCCGGGAATATCTGTCCAATTGCTACCCACGGTTTTTTTATCAATCAAGACTAAAAGTTTGTTATTTTCAATTTTTAACCTTCCCTGTTTGTATATATCTTGTGCAATCTCATTTCCTATTGCCCAACTATAGCCCTTCGGAGGATTAAAAATTACACTCTCTATAACAATTGGTTTTCCCGTAGGACCTCCTCTATTGTATTTTGTCATAACCGGCATCCATTGTGGTTTTCTATCTTCCCATAATTGATTGAAATAGATTTTTTCCCTATCTTTTGCATAATAGATTAAATACTCGGTTTCTACTTCCATGTTTTTAGTTTCTCTCTTGGGTAAGCCAGCTGTCCTTTTTAATATCATTTCATTCCTAAAATTCTCCTCATTAAATATTTCATCCATCAAAGACCTTACAATCCAGTTGCCATTGTAATCGCATCTCACAAAGATGCTTCCTTTTTCATTCAACCATTCTTTAGCAAGCTTCAAGCGGTTTTCTAAAAGTGTAGCCCAATTAGCATCCTTATAGTTGGTACGATATAAAAACTGATCCGATGAATCTAAATTAAACGGTGGATCAATATAGATTGTCTGTACTTGTTCTTTGAATTTCGGCAGGATTGTATTCAACGCTTGGTAGTTCTCGCTTTTGATTAGCCAGCCATCTAAAGATTTATCTAAATCTTCAAATTGACTTAAAATTACAATCTCTAAATCTTTGAAATACCTTGTATCTATCGGCAAGTGTTTATATCTTTCTGATAAATACTTGCCAGTTAAATCAGTTGTAAAAATGTCACTTACTTTAAAATTTTCATCTACTATACCAAGTTCTTGCCACTCTTTAAGTTGTTCATTTATATTTTTGTGCTTTAGAATTTTTTCTACTAATGATATATCTTTAACTCTATCTAATGTAATCACATAAGTTGAGTTTTTCACAAACTTTGGTTTGTTCCAGATTTTTACTAATTCATCTTCAAACTGTGAAATAAAATCAATAATCTTAAAGGCAATGTCTTTTAAGATTTGCAGTTGATTAACCCTGTCCGCACTCCATTCTTTGGCTCCTTCCCAGAAATATTGATAACTCCAGAGTTTAAACTGCTCCTGCAAAAACGCTTTAGCGTTTTTATTGATAAAAAAATCAACCTCACTTTGCTTTTCAAAAATTCTAAAAGCACGTACTAGTTGGTCTTCGGTAATAGCAATACCTTTTCTCTTTAAGGCTTTCAATATTTCATCTTGTTTTGTTTTTGTTCCTTTTTCGGAGTATTTAACGCCAAAAACAATAGTGTCGTCTTCACGGATTGGGTTTAATTCAAAAACAAGTGAGCGTTTTTCATTGGCTTTTTTATTTTCTATCCTTGATGCATCGAAATAAAATTTGAAGCCATCAAACTCAACCGGCAAGCTTCTAAAAATCCGGTCAGTTTTGACATAGTAGAGCATCTGCGTTTTCCAGAAGAGGATAACATCTTTTTCGTCGGTATAAACTTTTTCGTAGATGTTGTTGTGAAAAGGAGTTTGGTTGAAATAGATTGAGCCACTCTCAGTAAAATAGCGGCTGAAAAATGAATAGAGCTTGTCAAAAAGTTCATCTCTGAAAGAGGGATATTTTTCTAAAGCTTTTTCGATATCGTCTTTAAGAATAGCTTCAATTTTGCGGTAGTAATTTGATTTTATCCTCATCAAATTAACAAAACCTCCTTCACCTTCAATCTGAGCGCCGATAAATACATCTTGCAGGGCTTTGTAAAATTTTTGTTCTTTAATCATGAATTAGTCCTATAAAAACCTTTTTATTCAATTTTTTTTATAATCTTTATAGAATAAAATTAACAAACAGATTATTAAGTGCTAGTTTAATAACAATTAACATTATTATAACAAAATAAAGTGGTAAATGCCACGCTATTAATATTGATAACAAAAATTACTCCAAATCAAAAACACAAGATATTCAGGAGGGGTATCCCCGAAACCCCTCTATTATCAGTATTCAGTATCGAGTATTGAGTATATAGTAAAATACAGTTAAGAAATAAAGAAAAATACCTTACTTCCTCTTCTTCTCCTCTCCCTTGAAGGAAGAGGGTTAGGGTGAGGGTGTCAGAATATATTGTTCCTTATTTCAGAAAGAGTATTTTATAGTATCGAAATTATTGAAATTCCGATACTATAAGATGATTCTTTCATATATCAGGTTATTCAGTTATAGTTTATAGTTTAGTCTGAGCAATCGGAGTAAAGATAATAGGGTAAGATCTTGAAATGTAAGTTTTTACTTTATTTCTCGCATTACCTTTATACTAAGCTTATCTCAGGGAAGGTGCTTTCTTATTAGTCTTCATCATACTTACTATATCAAGCAAAGTATTTATAGAAATTGAAAACTTAGAACACCAATAAATTTAACTTAAGACCCTTTCTGCTTGCCGAAAAAGGCAGGCTAAGCTAAGGTCACTACTGGCAGAAGAAAGAAGAGAAAATCCCAACAAGAGAAAAGAATTGACTGACCTGATAAACTATTCTCTGTATGAGATAATTATGATATAATATAATTGATTTCCATTCATTTTTGAACAAGATCTTAATGAGTTTAATCGCTCTGAGTAAAATATTTTTGCTTAATTATTAACCCATAGAGCAGAAAATAAGGACTACCTGTAAGTACAAGTATTCATTAGGTGTGCTCGAAAATAATAAATAATAAAGGAGGTTTTGGTATGAAAATTTTAGTTTGTGTAGATGGATCGGAGCAAAGTAAAAAAGCCTTAGAAGAAGCTGCTCTTATTGCCAAAGGATGTAAGGCTTCTGATGTAGCCCTCATCCATGTCTATGAACCCAAACAAGATGTGTTTTATTCTTATGAAGGTATCACCCCAGAACAAATAGAACTTTTCCAAGAGATGAGGAAAAATCAAAAAAAAGAGGCAGAGAAGATTCTCTCCGAAGCCTTAAAATTATTAGAAGGAAAAAACCTAAAGGCCCGTACAATTTTAAAAGAGGGACACCCTTCTCACACTATTGCAGAGGTAGCACGCGAGGAAGGATTTGATATGATCGTTCTGGGCAGTAGAGGACTGGGCGGTTTGAAAAAATTATTCCTGGGTAGTGTAAGTAATGCTGTTCTCCAGGAAGTACATAATTGTAGTGTCCTTATAGTAAAGTAAGTTAGGAGTAGGAGGCACCCCAGGACCTCTTGCTGGTGCTGAAGGGATGTTCTACAATCAATGCTTATTCAGCGATAATTCTCTTTTGTTTATCTTTATTTTTAACGGCTTTTTCTACAAAAGTTTTTTTACCGGTAAAAGGGTACCTGACCGTATAATATATAATACATAACAGCAGAATAAGTAAAAGGTGCTGAGATGAATATCTGCACCTCTCAGGTTTTATCTGTAGTTCCTGCTTAATATATTGTTTGAGTTGCAGCATATATTTTTCTCTACAACCATGATGAGCTTCCATAAAGCACAGTTTATTTGGGTCACACAGTTTATTGGGTTCAGATCTCAACATTTGACATTTACAGTTTATCTTGTAGTATCTGAATTTCAATATTTCTGATACCTCAAGATAAGGGATCGATTTATTATAAAGAATTTAGAAAGACAAAATATGGAAGGGTAATATACTCTTTTGCTTAGTAAGAATAATAAGATTGAAATGGGAATAAAAGGGTTGTCAAGGAAAACACCCCGTCCCTTCGGGACACCTCTCTTAAGAGGGCATTTCTTCCTCTTGAATATCGTAATTGCTAAACAATTTTGATACTATAAGATAAACTCTAGCAAAGTAAAAGGTCATTGCCATGGGGAGCACTCAAATAATATTGAGTGCTCCCCGTGGCAATGTCACACTATTATACCTGTATCTTTGGCCCGAAAACTGAGAACCAATAAATGAAAACCAACTTTCTCTATTAATACTGCGGGCGTAAGTGAATGAGATTGCTTCGTTGCTTCGCTCCTCGCAATGATAAAATCGTATACCGTATTACGTATAACGTATACCGAATTTTATGTTATTATATCTATGGTCTATTGAAACTGAATATAGTAATACTCATTAACATAATCCTCTCCCTTAGAAGGGAGAGGTAAGGTGAGGGTGATAAATATTACCTTAAGGTTAATTAGGGGATTTCAGTGGGAATGATTCCCCTTAGATATAAAGATGAGATATGTTAAAAAAGATGATAAATAATCAAAAAGGGAAGAAAAAGAGGAAAGAATAAAAAGTTTCTGTATAGGTTAGAAATAAGAAAAGAATCTCCTCTGGAGTGAAAAGGTGAAAAGATTGGATAAAGAAGAGATAATCCAGAAAACCGAAGGCTTTGTAAAAGAAAATCTGGAGAAAGATAGTACCGGGCATGATTGGTGGCATATTCATCGAGTAAGGAATTTAGCTAAACGGATTGCCAGAGAAGAGGGGGCAGATATCTTTATAGTAGAATTAGCTGCCCTTTTACACGATATCGGGGATTACAAATTTTTTTCCGGAGACGAAGAAGCCGGGGAAAAGAAGGTAAGAGAATGGCTTTTTTCTTTAGGAATCCCTCCTTCGCTTGTTGATAGGATCGTAGAGATTGCTAGCCAGGTGTCTTTTATGCATACTTTACCGGAGAAGGGCAAAAAGAAAGATAGAAAAGATTCTCCTCCTTTTACCATTTCTAAAGAATTAAGGGCGGTGACCGATGCGGACCGCCTGGATGCGATGGGAGCGATCGGTATTGCGCGGACCTTTACTTATGGAGGATTTTTTAATCGGCCAATCTACGATCCAGCTATTAAGCCACATAAAAATATTACCAAAGAAGAATATAAAACTACGCAGGCCCCTTCCCTTAACCATTTTTACGAAAAGTTATTGAAACTCAAAGATATGATGTATACCCCTTTAGGTCGAAAAATGGCCAAAAGAAGACATCGTTTTTTAAAGCTTTTCTTAAAAGAATTTTATAAAGAGTGGGAAGGAAAAGTATAAACTACAGGAGATAATAGAAAATCTAAGAAAGTTAAGGAGGAGGGTAATCAGAAGTGACTTATTACTCTTATTCTCGTCTGGCAACCTTTGAGGATTGTCCTTTAAGGTATAAATTTAATTATTTAGACCGAATTAAACGGGAGGAGGAAAGTATAGAAGCCTTCCTGGGTTCTCGTTTTCACGAAACTATGGAGAAATTATATCGAGAACTCCAGTTTCGGGTGTGTTCTCTGGAAGAATTGCTGAACTATTATGAGGAGCAGTGGTCGAAAAATTATCATCCCCGTATTTTGGTGGTTAGAAAAGAGAGAAAGGCCGATGATTATAAAAATTTAGGCCGTAGATGTATTGAAGATTATTACCGGAGATATTACCCTTTTAATCAGGGTAGAACCTTAGCCCTGGAAAAGAGGGTGCTCATTGATCTGAAAGGAGACGGAAGATATTTAATTCAGGGTTATATTGATAGAATTGACCAGCTGTCTGACGGAACTTACGAAATTCATGATTACAAGACTTCGGCTAACCTCCCCGAACAGGGTTATCTCGATAAAGATAGGCAATTAGCCCTTTATCAAATAGGAGTCCATAATCTCTGGGCCGAGGCAACCAAAGTTAGACTCATATGGCATTATGTAGCTTTTGATAAGGAGATGTCTTCACAGCGTTCCCTTGAAGAACTGGAAAGGTTAAAGGAGGACACTATTTCTCTAATTGAAAAGATTGAAAATACCGAAGAATTTCTACCGCAAGAAAGTGCCCTCTGCAGCTGGTGTCCTTATCCCGATTTGTGCCCTCGACAAAAACATTATTACCAAGTAGAAAAATTACCGGTTAAGGATTATTTAAATGATGACGGGGTGAAGCTGGTTAACACTTTTGCTAATTTTAAGCTGGAAAAAAGGAAATACGAGGAGAAGATTAAAGAGATAGATGAGGAGTTAGAAAAACTAAAAGAGGCAGTGATAAAATATGCGGCTAGAGAAGGATTAGAAGTAATTACCGGAAGTGATCATAAATTGAAGATTTCCGAAAAACAGAAGGTCTCTCTCCCCTCAAAGAATAGTCCGGAAAGAAAGGCCTTGGAAGAGCTTTTAGAGCAACTCCATAAGTTAGAAGAGGTATCTACTCTGGATACTTATGCCTTAGAAAAAATAATCAAAGAAGAGAGGTGGAATAGAAACATCTTAGAAAAGATTAGAGATTTTTATAAAATAGAAACAGTAAAGACCGTTAGTTTAGGAAAGAATAATCTTAATAATTCCTCTGCCGAAACCTGAAAAGAAAGATAAGGGGGGGTGGTTCTCTTAATTATTCCTTCTTTGATTCGGTCAGTTTTGAGTGTATCCGAAGAGCAGTTCCAACTCTCTAGCCAGAAACTCATCTTAGTAGGTGGTGATGGGACTAGCTGGAGAAAGATATGGCCAGAGAGGATTATCAGGATGGTTTGTAAAAAGTTTGCCTGATCTTTCCTGGGCTAGATTTGGGGTAGAAATATTCTTGACTAAAATAGCACATTCCCGGGAGATTCCAATTATATTACCTTTATTAACTGGTTTGACTCATCATATTAAAGAGAGTAAATTAGGTTATTTAGCTGGATTTCGATATCGTTTACAGATGTACCAGGAGTGTTTAAATGCCTTGCTTAATTGGAAGAAATATCTTTAAGTTAAAATGAATGTATTATCGTATTATTCTTTTCTTTAAAAAATCAGCAGCAGATTTAAGATACCGGGCAGCTTTTTCTACAATTTGGGGTTCTATTTCATAAACTTCCCGCCATCCATTTTCAATACTACCAGTATATTCACGGGCAGCCCAGGGGCCAGTTCCCACTTGAAAGCCATTAGTCCAGAAATAAAAGGGTGGTAACTTTATATCGAAATATTCCAGGTAAGCCAGCACATCTTCATGATGCCAGTCATAGATAGGCGCATAACGAACAACTCCATATTCATCAACATCCATTCCCTCTTCTCCTGGATTATTACCGTCTTTGGTTCTTCTGCCTACCAGAATCATATCAAGATTATTTTCCAAAAAGTATCTCTTCTGTCCTTCATTTTGCACCAGTTTAAACCAGAGAGAGGCAACCTCAGCATGCTGGGGAAATAATAAATGCTGATTTTTGGAAAGCCACTTTAGATCCTGGCCAGTATTGACAATTTCCAAGTTTTTAGGTGCATTCTGGTTTACCCATTCAATAACCTGCTGGTATTCCAGATTACTACGCACCCAGAATATTCTGTCAATTGGGAGTTCTCGGCAAATATGTTCCAAGACTATGGAATCCTTACCACCACTCCAGGAAAGAGCTACTTTTTTCCCTATAATTGTTCTGGTAATTTTTTCTCGAGCTTCATCTCTAAGTTTTATGATTCTTTTTTCCAATTCCGGAACTTCCTGTAGCCTGGCTCGGGTTTCTTCGAACGTCTCCAGCCAGACTTCCTGTTCTATTTCTTGTTTGATGCCTAACATAATATCCGTCCCCTTCTTTGTTTAGTAATTAAATTTGTGTATTTTGATTTTATTATTTTTAAAAATAGAAAATATTGTTTAATAAAAATTTCGGCTTTAGCTTTAATAGAATTTTATTCCATATTAGAAAAGAATTGCTATGCTATCTAAATAAATAGCAGAAATAAATGTAAGATATTCAAGGGAGGTATCCCCTGAAACCCATCAATTATCACCCTCACCCTACCCTCTCCCTNNAAATATATTGTTTCTTATCTAAAAAAAGTATTTTATAGTAGCAGAATTTTTTTGAAATTCCGATACTATAAAATAATAAGCAGACAAGAGTAATTTTCTTGTTTCCCAATACTTATACTATTACCATTGACATTAAACATAACATTTTTTCTAAGTTATTTCAAGTTTTACTAGCAAAGAATCGAATAAAGGAAATTTAGGGGTAAGTTCTTCACATTTGACATTCAAACTATATATAGTACCTTAAATGATTTCATGGCCAGACTACTTAGCATCAATTTTGAGAGTGCTGTTTATCATATTATGGTTATAGCCTGAAGCAACAGAAGAGTGAAGATATTCTATTATAGTTTATAGTTTATAGCGATAAGAATAAATTTGTCTTCCAGCAGAAATGGATTACACGGCTAGGTCACAGTCAGTAAGATGAGTTGAAAAGAGGATAATAAAAGACAAGAAATTAAAATAAAATGGTTGAGCCACTGCTAACCTTAAAAAATAATTTGATGTCTAAAATTAACCCTTTTCCATTTCATTCCAAGCCATAAAAACAGGAATAGCGATTAAAATATCAATAGCCCCTATAAAATTTCCCATTAATAATATTGCCAATCCCACTACTCCAGTTAAAATAGCTACAATTAGAAAGATTTTCTTTGCAGAATCTTGTTCACCTTCCTCAAACTTTTTCATCCCTAAAAAATATAGCACAGCACACAAAGCAGCAGCAATGATAAAGCCCAGGCTATCCCCTATCATAAGAGATAACAAAGCCAACGCTCCTAAGCCAGCAACCGAAATAATCATATAGGTCTTGGTATTTGAGCCACTTCCACTTTTTATTTTGCTTTTTCCAGGAGAAGAAGATGGGGAAGAATTTTTTTGCTCACCTTTCAAACTAAAACCACAGGAAGGACAAAAAGAAACATCACCTTCAATTTTTTTGCCACAGTTCGGACAAAAAGACATTTTTATACTCCCTTCCCTTTTATTATTTTAATTTTGCTCCACAATTCTGGCAGAACTTATCATCTACTCCCACTGGTTTACCACAGGATGGACAAGTATGTGAAGTTGAAGCCTCAGACTTTTCTTCTACCGCTTCAGCAACTATTATTCCTAAATGTTCTTCTATTTTGCTAAATATTTGTCTAATTTCTCGCGAAGATTGCCCCCAATCAATAAGAACTTTTTTCATTTTAGGATTCATACCAATGGTTACAGTAGTTTCATTGGTATCGGGAATAGATTTTACCTCAATACATCCCTCTCCTCCAGTTGAAAAAATAGTAAATCCAGTAGATATATTGATTATTCCTTCTTTTTCATTTTTACTGACTACCCCTATTTTAAGATCTTCTAAAGCCTTAGTAATAGCTGAAAAAACTTCCGAAAAACTCTTCTGATAAGTTCTTGTTTCTTCTTTCTTTTTTGCTACCATTTCCTCACCTCCTTTATCAATAAACTTCTAAATTTCAAACATATAAGCTTTTCTTATTTTTATTAACAAGCCTTGGAAAATGCATCCAGTAAGTATTATATTATAATTATATTTAGCCAAAGTCTACGAATCTTTCAAGTTATTTAAATTATTATTATATTTTTATAATAATACAAAACTACAAGAAAATCATTTCTTCCTGGAAAAAACATGCTAATTAGAAAATTATAATTTCATTTTCAATCAATGCTTATTCGGTGATAATTCTTTTCTGTTTATCTTTCTTTTTAACTGCTTTTTCTACAAATATTTTTTTGCCAGTAAAAGGGTCACTACCCGTATGATACATAACAGCAGAATAAGTAGCAGGTGCCGGGATGAAAATCTGCACCTGCTCAGGTTTTATCTGTAGTTCCTGCTTAATATATTGTTTGAGTTGCAGCATATCTTTTTCTCTGCAACCAGGATGGGCAGCCATAAAGTAGTAGGTAAGATATTGTTTTTCCTTAGCTTTCTGGTTAATTCGATCAAATAATTTTTTAAAATTGCTTAACAGATGATGATTCCCTTTACCCATTAAATGAAGAATTGTCGGCTCAATATGTTCGGGGGCAATCTTGAGTTGTCCGGAGAGGTGATGATTAATTAGTTCTTTAAGATAGTTTTCCCCATTTTTTCGATCGGCTAACACTAAATCATAACGAACCCCGGAGGCAACAAAAACTTTTTTAATACCTTTAATCTTCCTGATTGCTCTTAATAATCTGATTTGTGGCCCATGGTCAATAGCCAAATGATTACAAAAAGAAGGAAATAGACAGCGTTTTCCCCGACAATAATCACCTGAGTTCTTTTTGCTACATCCCATTTTATACATATTAGCAGTGGGGCCTCCCACATCCAGGATATATCCTTTAAAATCTTTCCTTTGGCTTAATTTTTCGATTTCCCGGATAATAGAATCCTGACTTCTGGATTGAAGGTATCTTCCCTGATGCGCAGTAATGGCACAAAAATTACATTCTGCAAAACATCCCCGATGAGAAGTTACCGAAAATTTAATGGTATCCTGAGCTCGGACCACTCCCCATTTTTGGTAAAAGGGATGTACCTCTCTTTCATAATCAAGTTCATATATTGCATCCAGCTCTTTTTCGGTCAAGGGATAAGCAGGAGGATTATGAATAAGGTAGCGGTTCTCATATTTCTGAGAGAGGGTCTTACCAGAAAAGGAATTCTGGTGCTCATAGAATAGATTGAACATCTCAGTAAACTTCTTGCAATCTCTTTTTACCTCGGCAAAGGAAGGTAAAATAATGCTATTTTCGGCTGGTAATCTTGAGATATAACAAATTCCTCGCAATCCTGCCACAGACTCCTGGTCCTGGTGAGACAACCTCTCTGCTAACTGCACTATGCTCTTTTCTGCCATACCATAAACCAAAAAATCGGCTTTACTATCCAGCAAAATTGAACGCCTGATTTGATTATCCCACAAATCATAATGTGCTACTCTTCTTAAACTTGCTTCAATACCACCTAAAACAATTGGTTTGCTATTTTTAAAATAACGCTTGATGAGATTGGTATAGACGATAGTTGCTCGATCAGGTCTGCGATTATTAATTCCTCCCGGGGTAAGGTCATCTTTTTTTCTCTTTTTGCCGGTAGCAGTATAATTAGCTATCATGGAATCTAAAGAACCGGCTGTTACTCCCCAGAAAAGTTGTGGCTCTCCCAGACGACCAATATCATCTGGAGAATTAATATCAGGCTGAGCAATAATTCCTACCTTATAACTAGCTTTCAATAAGAGCTTTCCAATAACTGATACTCCTATAAAGGGACTATCAATATAGGTGTCTCCAGTTACCAGTATGATATCCAGATTAACCCAATGTAATTTTTTCATTTCTTCTTTGGTGGTGGGCAAAAACATTTTAAACCTCTTTTAAGTTAAGCCATAATCTATTTCTCCCCACAGCCCTACCCTATCATCCTTAATGATAACTACTCCTATAATACCATCAATAGTCTGAGCCATATTCAATCCTTTCTTAATATCTGCACTGGTTTGAATGATATTTCCGATAGCCGTAGCAGCAGCATCAGCCAGGGTAGCAGAATGGGAAAGGACTGTTACAGCATCTGCCTTGCCTCTGCTAAAGGAAGGTCCAACTGTTCCAGAGGAAGTACATACTCCCATCCCAGTTTTGTGAAAATCTATCTTCAGATATAATTTATTACTGAGAGGAGAAGAGCCGGCATAAATAATTACCTTTCTACTGGTAGGACTTTTAAGGTAAAGGTCTCCCCCATTTTCAATGATGATTTCATCAGTGCTGCTAAGTAAACTTTGTGCGACATACTGAGCAATACAGCCAGCCACAGAAGCCATAGGACCTACCTGGCATTTGGTGGATGCTGCAATCATTTCCTTGAGCATAGGATGAACTGAATCATCAGGGGGATAGGGAGTAAGGGTAGTTTTAAATAGTGGATTTTGCCTGATATAATCTTCTAAAATAGTCCGGTAATACCTCAAAGATAGCAAGGCTTCTCTCTGCAGCAGTAGGGGGGCTTGAATCAATAAATCACTGTCTTTTTCCTTTACCTGAAAAGAAATTAAATCAGGGCTTTTAATAATCTGGCGATAGGAGCGAACACAATGCTGTGGATCAAAATCATACTGATAAGGAAAGTCTTCTTTTTTCATGATCTTTTCGGCAATGGGTAGAGATGAATTAAAAAACAATCTCGATAGCCTGAACTGGGCAGGCATCGGCACAATAGCCGCATACTACACAATCCTGGTAGTTAAATTCTAAATGGTAAGTCTGTCTATTAATCTGTAAGGCACCTACCGGGCAGAGAGAGACACAGGCACCACAATGATTGCACTTTGTACTATTTAAGGATACTTCCTTATCTAAAAAATCAACCTTTATCTTCTGTTCTTCTAAATAAGTAAAGGCCTCATCAATCTGTTTCTTATCTCCCCGTATTTCAATTACCAGTTTTCCCCCGGAACCAGGTTCAAATTTTGCCTGTAAAATATTAATCCACAGGTCATATTTCTTAATCAATTGGTAGGTAATTGGTTTTTCCACTGTAGAGGAATCAAAGAGTAGAACTGCCTTTTTCTTAATCATTATGCCTCCATAAAATTTCTATAATCTTTCACTTTATTGAATCCTGACTGTCTTTAATCTTTTTAGTTCTCTTTGAGCAGGAAGTGACTCAATCGGTTCCTGTAAAAAGAATGAGCCTCCCTGGATCGATTCTTTTAAGGTCTGAGCAATAATCCTGGCCTTGGCATAACTGGACAGAGAAGAGGTAGGAACTTTTTTACCCTTAATCTCTATCTGACCACTTCTAAGCTGGCCATAATTAACCCAACCCAGTGAAGGCTTATCAGGATGGGGAAAACTGTAATCTATAATTTCGGTATATATCTCCTCATCCTTGATACTGACTGCCTTCATCATATCTTCATCAAGAATGGGAATGGGAATTCCAATACCCATATATAAAGAGACCCCATAGCCAGAAAAATAAGCAGCCTGAATAAAATCTGGTTTCATTTTCTTGAGATCCCCTATTAAAGAGAGAACTGCTCCAGATCTGGCCAAAATTCCTTTAGTTGGCACCATAACAGATTTAGGGCTAAATTGGGTGCCTTCCCAGATTACATAACCTTCGCTACCACCAATAAAGATTCGAGTACCAATACCGATAGTTCTCAAGTCAGGGTCCTTCAGTAAAGGACTTAATTGACCGCTGGTAGTGTAGCTGGCATTACCTAAATCAGGTAGGAGAATACCCATGTAGGTATATAATTTTTTTGCTGATTGATTTACCGCTACATTATAATTCTGATAAGCATTTCTGGGATTTACCATAAAGGCCTGATTTACTGTTTCTTTAGAGATGATTGCTTCCACTTCACGAGCCGGATAACAATCAGTACCACCGGAGAGGGCTTTTAGCTTGATTTCTTCCCCTTTTACAAACTCTTCAATCACATGTGCCCCACCGTAATCACTTCGGTCTGATTCTGACAATTGAGTTGCACCTAAATAAATATCCACCGCAGCTAGACCGGCATAAGCCATTACCTCATTAAGCCATACTTTCTGCATCCTGATAGGAGGATCACTATGTCCTACATTAAAAAAGGCTCCCGAAGAACACATAGGACCAAAAGTGCCAGTTGTAACTACATCCACCATTTCCGACGCTTTTTCAATTCCCTGTTCCTCCTTTAGAGCAATTACCTCCTCGGCGGTCAGGACCACTGCCTCTTTGCGGGCAATCTTTTCGTTAATTTCCTGATATGTTCTGTTAACTTTACCCATTATCAAATTAACCTTTCCCAATATCATTATATATAATAGTTAGTAGTATAGTAGTAGTATAGTAGTACTTTCTCACCCTCACCCTCACCTCTCCCCTCAAGGGAGAGGGATATGGTACCAGATATTCAGGGGAGGTATCCCCTG
>DKFO01000081.1:0-63889 GCA_002452835.1 Candidatus Atribacteria bacterium UBA6794
CTGATAACTATTTATCACCCTCACCCTTCCCTCTCCCCTCGAAGGGAGAGGGTTAGGGTTTTGAGAGAAAAATGTTGAATTCAGGAGATATACCTTAATTTATAAATTTAGAAAAGTTTATTTACGCTGATAAAGACCCATCAATTCTGCTTCCGCCAAGATATGTCCTTCCATAGCTTTTAAGAGATCTTTTTTATGACAGCCTTCTTCCAAATCAAGTTTGGTATCCAGGGCATAGAGTTTGAAGAAATAGCGGTGAGTGCCAGAGGGCGGGCAGGGACCTCCATAATTTAATTTGCGAAAATCATTGATTCCCTGGGTGCCAGGAATTTCACCCTCTTCTATCACCTCGGTGACATGAATATTAAAAACAATCCAGTGAACCCAGGTACCTGCCGGTGCATCAGGATCTTCCATAATCAGAGCTAATCTTTTAGTTCCTTCCGGAATATCTTCAATGATTAAACTGGGACTTACATCTTCTCCATCACAGGTAAATTTTTCAGGAATATAACCACCATGATCAAAGTCAGGACTACTTAATTTCATTTTTTCCAACCTCCTTAAATAATTTTTCTATTTTTTATTTTAAAATCAGCATATTTCTTCACTACAAAATATTTAAGGGAAATTCTTCCCCCCTTGAGAACACTTTAAACAACTTCTGGCTAACGTCCCTATTTAAACGATATACGTTATACGTAATACGGTATACGATATTAATATATAGTATTACCAATATTATAAACCAAAAACTTCAGAAAGGGAAACCATCGCTAAATAAATTAATTTAATCCCTTGCTAAAAAGAACTCTGGCTTGAGAAACTAAATCAAGGATATATTTGACCTTGGAAGGGGCAATTCCTGTTATTTGACTTATTTCCTCTGCTGATAAATTATTTTCGCAAGCTAAGAGAATTAAGTCTATCTCTTCATAAGGCATCCCGATCATGGTCTGGTCATCCAGACCTGGTAATAAATCAGGAGAAGGTTCTTTTTGAATTATGGAAGAAGGTATCTTAAGATATTCTGCCAGCTGATACACCTGTGATTTATATAAATTAATAATAGGCATCAGGTCAGCAAGATGGTCACAACCATATTTTACCAAAAACCCAATCTGCTGCTCAGTCTTATTAGTGCAACCTACTACCATTCGATCTTCCTGCTCGGCATAATAATACAGTAATACCATTCTGAGACGATGTTTAGCATAAAGAATAGCCCTTCCTCTCTTGATGTAATTATGATAGGGCTTATCACTGAGCCCTTTTAATTGAGTAGCAAAGGGTGTTTCACCACTTACTTGCTGATAATAATGGTGAGCTTTAGGGTATAAAATACTTTTTATCTTATACCAGAAAGGGAAATGGTCAAAAATACTATACTTTTTAAGATGGAATTTTCTTAAAAAAGAAGTAAGGTCGATAATCTCCCACTTAATTCCCCCTTGTCTGGCAAAATCTAAGGCATCTTGAACATGCTTCTTACTTGATTCACTATCTGGCATCAGCAGAACTTTAACCTGCTCTTTACCCAGAGCTCTAACAGATAAGGCAGTAACTACCGAGGAGTCGAGGCCACCACTCAGTCCAATGATAGCCCGCTTTCTTTTAAATTTTTGTTGATATTTAATAATACTTTGCTCAATTTCCTGACAAACCACAGGCGAATTTATATTCATCTTATCTTTCAATTTTTGATATTCTTCCATAATCTTGATCATACTCTTTTTGTGAAATTGTTTAGAACTAAAAAACAGTTTTTCTGGCAAGATTTGAAAAAATCATTTATTTATAATATTATATTACCAGGAGGAATGAAAAAAAATGATCACTACAATTTTATTTGATCTTGATAATACTTTAATATTGTTTGATGAGGCAAAATTCTTTAAAGCGTATATAAACAAAGTTGCTCCAATTATGTCTGACCTTGCCTCACCACATACCCTATGGCGGATAATACTTAATGCCACCAAAGCAGTCCTGCACAATAATGGTAAATTAACTAATAAGGAAATCTTTTTTCAAGCCTTTATTAAAGATTTAGGTGGCCAGACCCAGGAGATCTGGAATCGCTTTCAGTATTTTTATGAAAACGAATTTGACCATCTAAAAGCTCAGGTTATTGTAAACAAAGGTGTTTCAGAGATTTTTTCTGCTCTTGCTCAAACAAATATGAAAATTGTGATTGCCTCCAATCCCTTCTGGCCTCTTATTGCTATGGAAAAAAGAATGTCCTGGGCTGGATTGGATAAAAAACTGGTCCATCTTATTACCCATTTAGAAAATATGCACTTCTGTAAACCTCGTCTGGAATATTACCAGGAAATCTGTACTAAAATAAAGGAAAAACCTGAAGATTGCCTGATGGTCGGAGATGATCCAGTCAATGATATGGTAGCCGGAAAACTGGGAATGAAAACCTTCTTAATTACCGATAGTAAAAGAATTATTAAAACCCAATTAAGGACAATCAGCAATAAAATAAGATTTGGCTGGCAGAAAGGTCTGGTGAAACCAGATTATTCTGGTTCTTTAGTACAATTTCAGAACATTCTGCCTGAACTCTAACTTTTATTAGTAAATTCCAAGATATAGCAATATGGCTCAAAGGGCGATATTGATAGCATCATAAATAAACTTTCCACTAAAGAATAAAAGAAATAAACCACATACTGCAAAAAGAATCTGTTGTAATCTCTGGCCAAAGAATTTACCACCTTTAAAAGTGATAGCAGAAAGAAAAAAATCCCAGCAAAAATCACAGCCCCAATGTACCAGAAAAAAAGCCATTAATCCTACCACACCAAACTGAGAGGCATCAGCAATTAACACAGCACCGATAGTTGCCCACCATATTAATAAATAGGGATTAGCAATACTCAAGACAATACCTGACCGTAAAGGAGTATATGGAAAGGCAGAATTTTCTACTCCAATCTTGACCTTAGAAATGCTCTTTAATAATCCAATCCCCATTTTCAGCAAAAATAAACCTCCCACCACACCGATAATCATCTTAACCCAATAAACTTCTAAAAATTGACCAAAACCTACTAATATCAATATGACCAGGACCAATTCAACCATTCCATGTCCTAAGGCAATAAAGGCACCAGCATAAGGCTGTTCGGTCCCTTTACTTACTGTTACTGCAGTAATGGGACCAGGTGCCATAACTCCGGATAAAGAAATAATTCCTGCTTTTAGTAAAAAAGATACCATTATTAATCAGTAGCCTCCCCCTTTAATATGGCAATACCATGTGGTAAAGCCTTCAAAATGACAGCCAGTGATTCTCGCACACCCCTGGGACTTCCTGGCAAATTAATAATAAGACTTCTACCCCTCGTGCCAGCAATGGCTCTGGACAATATAGCCCTTGGTGTTTTTTTAAAACTTTCCAGGCGCATAGCCTCACAAATACCAGGCACTATCTTTTCTACCACTTCTCTGGTCGCCTCAGGGGTAACATCTCTTACTGCCAATCCTGTTCCACCGGTAGTTAGAACTAAATCGGCTTCCCATTTCTCAATAGCCTCCTTCAGAGTTGATTTAATTACCTCCAGCTCATCAGGAACAATTTTATACCAAACTACCTCTGCCTCTATCTCTCCCAGCATCTCGCTGATGGTATTACCACTAAGGTCTTTTCTCTCACCATGGGCACTTCTATCACTTACAGTTATAATAGCTACCCTAATCATATCAGGAAATCACCTCCAGGACATCTCCTGGTCGAATGGTACCGCCTTTAATTACCCGGGTAAAGATTCCTTCTTTAGGCATGATAGACCGAATTTGTTGTCCACGCACCACAATATCCACATCATGGTCTTTCCCTATCTGAGTAATGGCAAGGATAACTTCCTCTCCAATCCTGATTTTAGTACCTAAAGGATAATTATATAAATCTTCCAGTCCCTGAAAATCTATATTCTCAAAGAGGTCGCCATAATCAAGCTCATAACCCTCTTTTCTTTGTTTTTCTAAACTGGCTAAACTTAAGAGGCTTACCTGTTTGTGATCTCTTCCAGCATGGGCATCGCCTTCTATCCCAAAATCTGCAATTAAGTTAGCCTTGGACACCTGTTTTTTGGGACTTTGCCGACTATCTCCTATACAAACTGCCAATACTAAACCAGTTCTGGACTTCCCACTATCAATTTCAGTCTCTTTATTCTCATTATCTTTTTCTCCTTCGCTTTCCAGTTTTAGATATGATTCCCCCTGATAATGTCCACTTTGTCCCCCGTCTTTTTCCACCAGGTGAATATGATTGATTTCTATCCCCCGTTCTACTCCTTTACAGATATCATAAATGGTAAGAGCAGCAACTGTAACCGCATGTAATGCTTCCATCTCCACACCTGTTTTGCCGTTTGTCATAACAATGGAACGGATTAAAATACTATTCCTCTCTTCCATGAAATAAAAATCCATATCCACATTGGTGAGCAGCAGAGGATGACAGAGAGGTATCAATTGACTGGTCTTTTTGGCTGCCATAATGCCAGCTACCTGGGCAATTCCTAAAACATCTCCTTTAGCCATTTTTCTATCTTTAATTAAGGCCAGTGTTTCTGGTTTCATAATAACTTCTCCCTCGGCGATGGCAATTCGGTGGGTATCCTGTTTCCCTCCTATATCAACCATGCGAGCCCTTCCTTTTTCATTTAAATGGCTAAGAGTTTCTTTCTTATTCATGGTATTATCCCCCTATTTGAGACATATCAAATTCAGAAATATTTTTTTCTCCTATCTGATGACTTAAAGGCTTAGCCTTAACTGCCGCCCTTAGATATTGTTTTATTAATTTTTTTCTTAACTCAACTTTATTTTGTGGTATTTCTCTTAATTTTCTCTTAAGCTCCAATTCCCTAACACTAAAGAGACAGGGTCTTAAATTTCCTTCTGCAGTTAACCTGATCCGATTACAGCGAGCACAGAAATGTTGACTCACCGCAGTAATAAAGCCAAACCTTCCCTGGGCACCAGGTAATTGATAATAACAACTGGCAGGTCCCCAGCCTTTTTCCATTAAAGTAGCCTTTAAATCTGGGAATTTTTCTTTTATCTCTTGCTGAATGGTCAAATCAGAGATAAAATGTCCCTTATTAATCTCCGTTAATTGGTGATTAGTAGGCATCAATTCAATAAAACGAATAAATAGTGGTCTTTTAATAGTTAATTTAATAAAATCCTCTACCTCATCATCATTAATATCCTTTAATAATACTACATTAATCTTAACCGGAGTTAACCCTTCTTCTAAGGCAGCATCAATACCTGCTAACACCTTTGATAAACCATCATACCTGGTGATGCCTTTGAATTTTTCCTCATCTAAGGAATCAAGGCTGATATTGACCCTATCCAGACCAGCACTTTTCAAAGAATGAGCCATCTCAGATAAATAATAACCATTGGTAGTCATAGAAATATCTTCTAATTCTTTTATTTTCCTTAATTGCTTTATAAAATCAACAACACCTTTCCTTACCAGGGGCTCCCCACCAGTTAATCTAATTTTGATCATACCCATTTCTGCCGCTACCTGGACAATCTCTAATATCTCTTCATAACGCAAGATCTGTTCATGGGCAATAAAATGAAATTTCTTACTGACTGGTGAACAATAGATACAGCGAAAATTACAGCGGTCAGTTAGAGAAATTCTAAAATAGCTAATTTGCCGACCATATAAATCAATTATTTTTTTCATAGGTCAAAATCTTCCCACATTGACTCAAATCATAACCTCCCAGCTGTCCAACCTGTTCTTGAAAATGTTCAGTGCCTATAATTTCTAACATCTTTTGAATTCCCTTACTCTGAAAATACTGCTCTGGAATGATTAAATCGTAACGTTCTTTAATTAAGGGAATAAAATCCAGACCAAAGGCACTGGCTGCAGAATAGATACCCAAACCAGCATCTGCCCGGTAGTTAGCAACCGCAGAAGCTACCATCAAATGGGTAAACTCCTCCTGTTGATAGCCATTAATATCAGCAGGATTAATATTTTCTTTACTAATTAAATAGTCAAGAAGGACTCTGGTTCCAGATCCCTTCTGGCGATTGATATAACGAACATCCTTTCTGGTTAAATCAGGTATTCCTTGAATACCCTTAGGATTCCCTCGGGCAACTATTAATCCCTGCTCACGATAAGCCATATTTACCACTACCAAATTATGTTCGGGTAGAAGGCGCCGGAGATAGGGAAAATTGTACTCCCCAGTTGGCACATCAAATAGATGGGAAGTTGCTATATGAGCAATTTCTTGTTTTAAAGCTAAAAGACCACCCATACTACCAGTATGAAAGGAGGCCAGGCGAAATTCTGGGGCAACAGCCTGTAGTTCATTGCGCAAAACATCCAGAATGAGGTCATGACTACCAATAATAATTATGCTGTTATCAAAATTAGCATTCTCCTCATTCTCCTCTAATAATTCTGCCTCTACCTCCTCCTTAAAGGACAATCCTTCACTGAGAGCAGGAATTCTCACTAAGGCATCTGCTTCTAACAAAGAAGAAATATTTCCTGCTCCTCTACTTAAAGGATAGGCTATCAATTGATTATCTATTTGGGCTAATTTCACCCGCAAGAATTCCTCATTTCCCAATTTAGATACCACTTTTCTACTCATCATTGCTTTTACTATTTTTCTGCTCTGTGAAGGTATACCTAAATGCCAGCATACTAAAGGTAAAACAAATTCCCAGGCCGCAATTAAAAAAGAGACCGGGTAACCAGGTAATCCAATGAGCGGGGTATTTTTTATTACCCCTACTATAGTGGGCTTACCGGGCATAATAGCTACACCATGAAAGAGTGTCTCTCCTAATTCCCCTAATACCTGAGCTGTAAAATCTTTGGAGCCAGCAGATGTGCCAGCAATAACAGTAATAATATCATCTTCTTCAATGGCAGATTGTATCGTCTTTTTTAATTCCTCTTCCCTATCACCTATTACCGGATAAATAATAGGTTCTCCTCCCCATTGTAACACATAACCGGAAAGCATCCGGGAATTAAAGTCCACTATTTCACCTGCTTTTAGTTCTTCTTCCGCCGGGCTTCTTAACTCTTCTCCAGTAGGAATGATTGCCACGCGGGGCTTTTTTCTTACTCTTATGCTAATCACACCCCCAGCCAGTAGCGCCCCAATATCAATGGGTCTTATTTTATGATTTACCGGTAAAATCAGCTGATGGGTAACAATATCCTCACCAATCTGGCGAATATTTAAACCCGGGAAAACAGACTGATAGATTTGTATTCGTTCTTTTTCTTCTTTCTTATGGATGTTATTATGAATAGCTTTCACCTCAGATTTTTGCTCCACAGGGATAACATCCTCTATTTTTATAACCGCATCAAAGCCCTCCGGTAGAGGATTCCCAGTATTAACATATACAAAATCCTTCTGGTGCGTTAAAATAACTGGCTTACTTTCTGAGGCATTCACAGTATCCTGAGAGTGTACTGCTATACCATCCATAGCGGCAGCAGCATAATGTAGTGCAGACCTCCTGGCATATACCGCTTCGGCGGTAATTCTTCCTCGTGCTTCTTCTACTGGAAGACATTCACTCTTTTGTTTTAAAACTATCTTCCTCTCAGAAATAGCCTCCTTTATTTTCTGTTTTGCCTCCGCTAAAGATATTTTGTTTAAGTAAATATTTCGGTTTATCATAGTCTATCGTCAGGGGGGAAACTCCCCCTGAAACCCCTTAATTATCAGTATTGAGTATCTATTATTTAGTATATAGTTTAAATGCTAGTTAAATAATAATTAAATAATAAAGAAAAATTCCTTTCCAAGAAATACATATCTTGTCTTTCTAATTTTTTATAACAAATCAATTCCTTATCTTGAGGTATCAAAATTATTGAAATTCCTATACTGCAAGATAGGCAAGGGAATATTTCCCCTCTAAAAGAGGGATGTCCCGAAGGGACGGGGTGTTCCTCTTGACAACCCCTGAATTACATTCCGACTAGCAACTGTATTTAAACGATATACGTTATACGTAATACGATATACCATATTCACCCTCACCTTCCCTCTCCCTTCTAAGGGAGAGGAATAGGGTGATGAACATTACTTTCATTTTTAATAGACCATAGATATAACAAAAATTTGGTATACCTTATACGTAATATGACATACCATTTTGTCATTGCCAGGAGCCAATTAAGTAATAAGTAACCAGTAATAAGCAAACTAAATGCCAGATACCAATGACCAACGACTAACAACCAGCGACTAATTTTAATGATATACGTTATACGTAATACGATATACCATTTTTGTCATTGCGAGGAGCGAAGCGACGAAGCAATCTCATTCACTTATACCCGCAGTATTAATGAAAAGTGGTCAGTTATTGGTTCTCAGTTATAAGACCAAAGATACAGGTATAATAATATGAGATTGCCACGCCTGCCCCTTGCCCCTTAACTGGTGTTAAGAGGCAAGCTCGCAATGACCTTTTACTTAGGTAGTTTATCTTATATAGTATCGAATTGTAACTTATGCTAAAACAGGATGACAGTAACCTTCTGCCCCTGATATAATCCTTCCTGATTAAGTCCAATAGTAATATAACCATCAGCTCTGGCTAAGGAAGAAATCATACCTGATTTTCCCAAAATGGGAACCGCCCAGAGCTGGCCATCTCTCTTCTCTAATACTACCCGAATATATTCTTCTCTGCCTGCATCAGAAAATACATTTTTTTCCAGTATTGCCTCTATGGTCTTTTGCTCTGCAAAAGGAAAAATTTCCCCCTTTAAATCATTTATTATCCTTCTAATAACATTTTCAAAAACCATCAGGGCTGAAACAGGGTGACCTGGTAATCCAATAATGGGTTTCTGTTGATTTAAAGAAACAATGGTGGGCTTGCCTGGTTTTAAGGCCAGACCTTGCACCAGAATACCCGGGGGACCAAGACGATTCAGTACCTTTAAGGTATAATCTCTACTGCCTACCGAACTACCTCCCGAAATTAATATCAAATCAATTTCCCTGTTTTCCAGACACCCCCGGAGTTCTCCTTCCAGTATTACCTCATCATCTGGAACGATACCTCTATAATGAGGAATACTACCAGTCTCTCTAACAGCAGCCCCCAGGGCATAGGAATTAATATCACGCACCTCAGCAGGTTTAGGTTTGACATTAACAGGTACTATTTCATTACCAGTAGAGATAATGGCAATACCCAGTTTTCGATAAACAACTACCTTATCCCACCCCACTGCTGCCAGTAAACCAATATCCGGTGGTCTTAAGCATTGACCTTTTTTCAAAATAAGCTCATTTTTCTTAATATCCTCATCTTCTCGCAGTACATTTTCCCAGGGAGCTACCGGCTTATTTATTTCAATCAGGGTTTCGCTAAGCTGATCAGTATGCTCCAGCATCACCACCGCATCCGCTCCCTCTGGTAACATACCCCCGGTCGATATTCGTATCGCCTGGCCATCCGGTAAGGGAAAGTCAGGCTTTTCTGACATCTTTATTTCCCCCTTAACCTCCAGATAGGCCGGTAGGCTATCACTGGCTCCAAAAGTATCGCGGGCTTTGACTGCATATCCATCCATGGTAGCCCTATTGAAACCGGGTATATTCTCCTGTGAGATGATATCCTCAGCCAGCACTCTTCTGGAGGCACAAAGAAGGTCTATTTCTTCCTTACGATGGGACAAAAAATACTCATAATCAAAATGTTGTCGAAAAAGTTGCAATCCTTCTTCCAATGTCCTAACTTTAAATAGTAGTTCAGTCATACCTTATCTATCATCAGGGGAACCCCCCCTGAACTCCTTTTATAAAAAAATCCCATACCGAAATTTCGTCTCGTATAGGATATTCAATATTTCCTGCTTCCCAATACGGGGGCTCAATAATTTCTTATTGAACCTTACGGTTAACTATCATAGAACAACTCTTTAAGATAGTCAACTCTAAGAAATATTATTAATTTATTAAATAGCTCTTTAATTATACCCAAATTCGGTTAATTTTTCAAAGGATTGATTTATAAGTGTTGTTCATTTTCTAATTGCTATTGAAATAATTATTATTTTTGTTAAAACATAGAAGTGTACTTATAAATAGAAACAGGGATGATGGTAGATAATCAGGTAATCAATAATTATGAAGAATAATTTCAACTTAATAGTATTAAAATGTTAATGATTAATATACTTAAAAATTAATAAGAAAATAAGAATATTACCATGAATATATAGCATTTATCCATAACAGCTTATTTGGAAATGGTTAGTACGGCATAAAATAATAATTACCATGCATTTTGATAAATTTCCATAATATCTTCTAGACTAATCTTTCGAGGATTATGTATAAGTAATCTATTATTCTTAATAGCAATTTTAGATAATTCCTCAATGTCTTCTTTTTTAACATTTATATCTCTTAATTTTTGAGGGATACCAATATCCTCAGAAATTATCCTGACTGCTTTAACTGCCTTATGAGCACTTTCTATACTAGATAAACCTTCTACTTTTTCGCCCAAAGCCTTGGCAATATTTTTAAATTTCTCATAATTTCCAGGCAAATTAAATTCTATTACTGAGGTAAGCATTAAAGCATTCGACAAACCATGAGGAATATGATATTTCCCTCCCAAAGCTAAGGCCAATGCATGTACAGCATTACACCCTGCAATCGAAAAAGACATTCCAGCAAAAAGACTAGCAATAGACATATTGTATCTAGAATCTATATTTTTATCTCCTTGAAAAACAGCTTTCCTAAGATTCTTACCAATTAATGAAATTGCTTTTAAACTTAAGATATCTGTAAATAAATTTGCATCTACTGAGGTGTAAGATTCAATTGCATGACATAGAGCATCCATGCCCGTATGAGCAGTAACCTTAGGAGGTAAACTTAATGTTAAAAGTGGATCAACTATTGCGAGGTCAGCATACAAATAAGGACTATATATTACTACTTTTTCTTCATTTTCATCAATTAAAACAGAAACATTTGTTACTTCACTTCCAGTGCCAGCAGTAGTAGGAATTTGTATTTTTTTTAGACCTGGTTTTTTTACTTTATCAAAACCATAATAATCATCTAGCTTACCTTTATTAGTTACTAATACAGAAACGGCTTTAGTTACATCAATAGAACTTCCACCACCTATTCCTACTAGGAGGTCATAATTTTCTCCTTCCATTTCTTTAATACAATCATATACTACTCGTGTATGAGGTTCTGGTTCTACTCCTTCAAAAACTCCTACTTTTAAATTTCTATTTTCTAATATCCTCCTAACCTTATCCATTATTCCAGACTTCACAATCCCAACATCTGTAATTATCAGAACTTTACTTGCGCCAAATTTAGTTGCTTCTTCACCGATATTTTCAATCGCATTATTCCCTACCATTATTTTTGAGGGAATAAATATGGTAAAATTTAAATTAATTTCCATATTATCTATCTCCTTTCTTCTAATTTTAAAATCTTTAATATTTTCTAAGCTCTAATTACTTCAATAACTCACTTTTTACCCTTCCAAATTCATCCCATCCTCGAAGCTGATAATATCTTTCTAGCATTCGGTCTAACTGGGGATTCTTTTCGGCAAAAGCTCCCTCCACCCGAGCTGACTTTAAAAGTCTAGGCGGCAAAACATCATCCATACGAGTAAAACCTATCTTGTTATTAAATGCCCTTTTTAAGTTGAACAGTTTGCTTCCCAATAGTAATAAGTCTTCAACATTCAATGACCAATCTGTGACTAAATTTAACCATTTGGTTATCTGTTCTAGTCCAATGCCTCCTAATAAAATAAATTTACAAATTCCCAAAGCATTTAACGTTGCCATAAAATCCTGCATTTTGATGGTTAATTCTACATTTTCCTCCCACGATCTTTCTGTATTTAATCCCATTGAAGATAGATTGACCCTTCCTCCTTCAGCAAGGTAACCCAGACTTTCTAAATGACACCCCCCTCTAGCTGCTGTGGCATAACTTAAAGCCATGGTAGCCCATAATCTTGGATCATGAAAAGCTACTTCTAAACCCTTCACATGAATGGCAAATTCGCGAGATATGCCTCCGAGATGAGAGGCCGCTCTTTTAGTACCTTCACCAAGAATCGATCCAATGCCTTCTCTTTTCGCAATTTTAGATATTAAATTAAGTATTGCCTCCCCATTGCCCCAAGTAAGTTTAATTCCCCCAGTATCTTTTTCTGTTATCAGACCATTTTCGTATGCCTCCATCGCAAAGGCAATTACACTGCCGGTAGACATAGTATCTAGACCATATCTGTTACATAAATCAGCTGCCTCAATCAAGGTAGCTAAATCATCATTAAGAAGCATGGAACCTAAACCAGCAATCGTTTCATATTCGGGTTGTTCTGCTTCTTCTCCCTGATATGGGCCGCTTAAAATCTTTACCGACTTTGCACATCTGATCGGACAGGCAAAACAACTATGATGTTTTACAAATGCTTTTTCAGCCATGATCTCTCGGCTTATTTTTCTTGCCCCTTCTTCCCATCTCTTACCACGCCAATTCATAATGGGAAGATCACCAGACAATTCTGCCCCAGGAACTGAACCTGAAGTACCAAATTGTGAAAAACCGGCAGTAGCCTCCTTAATAGAAGGAATATAATCTTTAATTGAACTAATCAACATGCTCTTGTTTTCAAAATTGACTTCACCTGTTCCTCTTACTACTATGGCTTTTATATTTTTAGCACCCATTACTGCGCCTAGGCCACCTCTAGCTGCCATACGCATCTGATTATACTCCCTGAAAACCGAAATACCTGCAATCTTTATTAAATTTTCTCCTGCAATCCCAATACACATAATTACCGAGTTGCCATCTGTTTCCTCTTTTAATATTTTGCTAGTAACAAAGGAATCTTTTCCCCATAACTTCTCAGCAGATCTTATTTCCACTTTATCATTATTTATCATAATATATACTGGCTCATCAGCTTTTCCTGTAATATAAATACCATTATAACCCGCTTTTTTTAATTCAGCTCCAAAATATCCCCCAACTGTTGCTTCACACCAGCTATTAGATAAGGGGGATTTTGAGCAAACTGAAGTCTTGCAAGCTGATGGAACAGGAGTACCAGTAAGCAAACCAGGAATAATGATTAAAGGTATTTGAGGAGAAAATGGTGAGATATTATATGCTTTTTCTTTATAAAGTAGATATGAAGCTATACCACTTCCGCTAAGATAATTTGAATATAAATCTTCAGAAAATGACTCTTTCCTTATTTCTTTATTGGATAAGTTGATGATAATGTTCTTATTATTAAAAAAAGTCATATTTAACTCTCCTTATCCTTAATTAGATGTTATTAATAAATACCCATTGCCCTTGGTATCCAAAGAACTACCTTTGGGAACAATATAGTAATAATCAAACCTATTATTTGCAATATTACAAAAGGGACAACGCCTTTATAAATATCTTTTAATGTGACACTGGGGGGAGCTATTCCCTTTAAATAGAATATTGAAACAGCAAAAGGAGGTGTTAAGAAAGCAGTTTGAAGGCATACGGCTATAACTATACCAAACCAAAGGGGATCGAATCCAAGTTTAGGAATCATAGGAGCAACAATAGGAATAAAAATTAATAGTATTGGAATCCAATCTAAAAAAAATCCCATTATAAAAATAAGTATTAATATTATAGAAAGTATTCCATAAGGACCTATTTCTAAACTTAGAAAAAAGTTAGTAATTAAATTACCTCCCCCTAAAGCTAAGAAAACTCCTCCGAATATTTTTGCAGCTACTGTAATCATTATTACAAACGAAGTGACAATCATCGTTTCATAAACAGATTTCTTAAATTCTTCCCAAGTAAGTTTACGATAAACAAGGGCAAGCACTAAGCTACCAACAACTCCAATAGAAGCAGCTTCAGTAGGAGAAGCTACACCTAAAATAATTGAACCCAACACTAGGATGATAATAAGGATAAAAGGTAATACATTAATTGTAAACATTTTAAGAATATCAAGAAACTTATACCCTCTTTCTTCCGGTGGTAAAGAAGGGGCAAGTTCTGGTTTCAATTTACATTGTATAATAATATAGACAATATATAAACCTGATAATAACAGTCCAGGCAAGATGGCACCTGCAAAAAGACTGGGAATTGGTAAGCCTGCTAAAGGTCCATATAAAATAAGCATAACACTAGGTGGAATTAAAATACCTAAAGTTCCACCAGCCAAAATCGTTCCTGTAGCCAGTGGTTTATTATATCCATATTTCAACATACTCGGCAACGCAAGTAATCCCATTACCGTAACTGATGCACCTACTATGCCCGTAGCAGCAGCAAATAAAGTACATATTATAATAGTAGCTAAAGCAAGAGAGCCTTTCACTGGACTAAGTATGATTCTTATCGTTTTATAAGCCCTTTCAGCAACTCCTGATGCTTCCATAAAAGTGCCCATAAATACAAAAAGAGGTACTGCAGGTAAAACATTACTTCCCATAATGGACCAGGTGTTTAAAATCATCTGACTAAAAACTCGGCTTCCCCATCCAATATATCCACCTATTACTGCAACTCCTGCTAAAACAGCAAATAATGGAAAACCAAGAAAAATAAAGATAGCTAAAAATACAAACATCAGAAGAGCTATTAACTCAGGATCCATTATCTATCTCCTTTCCCAGTAGAATATAAATAGAACGAATAAATTGAGCAATTCCCTGAAGTAATAATAAACCCATTGCTACTGGCAATACTGTTTTTAAAGGATAAATTGGTGGTCTCCAAGTACCAGTAGCACTTACTTCTCTTATCCTCCATGAAAAAGCAGCAAAGTCTATTCCTTTAATAAAAAGAATGGCTATTGCTGGGAAAAATAAAATTAAATATAAGATAATATTAACTATTGCCTTTACACGTGGGGAGAAATAATCAGAAATTAAAGTCACTTTTACATGTCTATCTATAGAAAGAACATATGCAGCACCTAATAAAAAAATGGCTGCATACAGCATATAGCTTAAATCATAAGCCCAGAGAGTTGGGGCATTGAATAAATATCTAGAAATTGCTTCATAAAATAAAGCAAAAGTTAGAAGAATAATTAACCAAGCACTTACTTTTGCAAATAGTTCACTGATCTTGTCAATAAACTTAAGAAATGACTTCATCTTAATTCCTTTCTTGAAATTAAAAACACATTAATAAAATCATCTTTTACAAAAATTATTATTCCCAACTAATATTCCTTTCTTTGTAGTCTAAAATTTGAAAGTATTTTAGAACTACAAAGAAAGGAATTTCCATTTTAATTATTAATTTTCCGGCCAGTAATAATCAGCCAAGAAAGAGTAATCTGGGACAAACTTTTTCTCATATGGTACAACTATTTGGGCATAAGCTTTCTGTGATTCGTAAATTTCAGCAAAATTTGGATTTTTCTGAATTTCTTCCTCAGCAAATTTCTCCCATCCTTTGAGGAATGCTTCTGCTATATCATCTGGGGTTTCAACAATTTCAACATTGTGTTCGTCTTCAAACCATTTCATAAATTCTGCTTGATCTCGGTATTCCTCCAAAACGTTATACAATATCATTTCATTACATACTGTCTCAAAAATTCTTTGTAGATCTGAAGGTAATTTTTCCCAGACCTGTCTATTAACCAAGAATCCCATAAAGCCGGTTGGCTGATGGAATCCAGGTACATGTAGATATTTTGCAAATTCATGGAAACCCATATTTTTTTCAGCCCGCAAATCACCATATTCGGCTGCATCAATTATTTTTCTTTCTAAAGCTGAAACTATTTCAGGTCCTGCTACCATTGTTACATTCATTCCTGCTTCAGCATATCCCACAGCCCCTAAACCTGCCGCTCTAACTTTTATCCCTTTACAATCTTCTAAGCTATTCAATGGTTTGGTGAACCAACCCATTGCTTCACCAACCTCTAATTTTGCGGGGAAAGGCTTGATATTTTGATATCCAATTTTTTTATAAAGGTCTTCATAGAGTTCTCTTCCCCCACCAAAATTCATCCATCCCCAAAAATCAAAGGTACTCATTCCAAAGGGACCACCAGTAACAGAGGCAAATAGAGTAAAAGCAGAGTTTTTACCAACCCAATATCCTGGCCAGGTATAACCTATATCTAAAACCCCGGTTTCTACTGCATCAAGCATATCAGTAGCTTCACAGATTGTTCCTGGGGATAGAAATGGAGTTAGTTTAAGTCTGCCATTACTAACCTCTTCAATACGTTTAAGAGTGTTTAAAGCACTAAGACTATCCTGAGTATCAAGTGCAAAAACAGATTGAACTGTTAATTCAAATACTTTTTCTTGATCTTCTTCAGCAGATAAACCTGAAATTATACACAAACTAAACAACAGAACTAAGCAAATTGATGCTGAAAAATATTTAAGTAATTTTCTATTTTCCATATTTTTATCCTCCTGTTTTTAAAATTTGATTTGATTATTAATAATCAATCTCTTAGGTTAACCAAATTAGTAAATGAAAAATCGATTCTAAATTAATTCCAATTTATCACCTCCTCTCTTAATGAAGTTGTCAAATACAACTACATATTAATTTATTACTCTAGTAACTAAAAGTAGTAATTGCATGTTAGTAATTTTTCATTTTTATTATATGCCTATGTTAAATATCTTTTCGTTATTTTATTAATGTAAAAATTTATACAAAATAATAAAACATATGACAATCTAAAAAACAATCTTAGAAAACATTTGCTTTATTCAATTTTTCAATTTTTTCTTTACTATAAGATAAAATACCTGAAAGAACATTTTCAGTATCTTCACCTAAAAGAGGAGGAGGTTTTCTTACACTTGCAGGTGTCTTAGATAATTTTATGGGGTTCCCCCCAATTTTAATTTTCCCAACAGTCGGATGCTCAACTTCCCAGAACATTTCCCTATCTTCTGCAATATGGGGGTCATTTACTACCTGATCAACAGAATATATAGGTGCACAGGGTATCTTTTCTGAAAGTAGTTTTAAAATTATTTCTTCTACTTCTTTGTCCGATGCCCATTCCTCTACAATTTCTTTAATTTCAACATGATTCTTTACTCTTTTGTTATTACTATTGTATCTTTCACCATCAGCCAAATACTCTTTATCAATAAATTTACAGAACCTCTTCCAAATATTATCATTACCTACTCCCAAAACAAACCACCCATCTTTGGCTTTAAAAGAATCATAAGGATAAATAAATTCATAACGATTGCCTTCCCGTTTAGGTATTCTTTTCTCAACGATATATATTTGGGTTAGTGTTTCCATAGCAGAAACAACTGAATCTACCAACGCAATATCTACTTTTTGTCCTTCCCCCGAGAAATCTCTGTATCTTAAAGCTGCTAATATTCCTATAGTTGCATTTAAAGCAGCAAGAATATCAGCAATTGCAGTACCGGTTCTAGTGGGAGGACTATCAGGCCACCCCGTTACACTCATAATTCCTCCCATAGCTTGCCCAATAATATCGTATCCAGGCCTATCTTTATATCTCCCAGAATGACCAAATCCTGAGATGGAAGTATAAATAATTCTAGGATTTATCTCCTTTAAACTTTCATATCCTAGACTTAATTGTTCCATAGTGGTCGGTCTAAAATTCTCAATCACCACATCTACTCTTTTAATTAAATCCCTAAAAATTTCTTTTCCCTTAGGCTTTTTCAAATCTAATGTAATACTTTTTTTATTTCTATTTAGATTCATAAAGTATCCACTTTCTGATTCAATAAAGGGAGGATATTGCCTTGTATCATCTCCTCTACCAGGAATTTCGATCTTTATTACCTCTGCCCCCAAATCCGCAAGTAACATAGTACAAAATGGACCAGCAAGAACACGCGACAAATCAAGTACTTTTATTCCTTTCAAAGCTAAAGTTTGACAATCTAACTCCTTTTTATCTTTCATATTCTATTCCTACTACTTTCTAAGATTTCACTAACACACATTTATATCCATAGGCAATAATACCTGAAGAACCGTCTTCCTGAATCTTTCTAAATACTAACTTTACTCTTGTACCAATCTCTAAATCGTTGAAATCACAGTCTACCACTTGAGACATTAGTTTGACTCCGTTATCCAATTCAATGATAGCAATGGCAAAAGGCGAATAATCTTTGAACTCAGAAGATGGTGTTCTGATGATGGTAAAACTATAGATTTTACCTTCTTTAGGTAGCTTAATGGGCGCAAAATCTCTGGATTTACAATTAGAACAAATTAGTCGCGGTGGGAAAAATATTTTACCACAATTATTGCATTTATTTGCCTCTAAACGGTAACGTTGGGGGATTTCTCTCCAAGTTTTTGAAACTTTTACTGCTGTAACCATCTTTATATCGCCTCCAATATATGTACTATTACACTTCCACCAGATCCACCTAAATTATGGGTCAAACCAATTTTAGCATTCCTTACTTGTCTCTCTCCTGCTTCTCCTCGAAGTTGAGTCACTACTTCAACTACCTGGGCTATTCCAGTAGCACCAACCGGATGTCCTTTAGATTTTAATCCTCCACTTGGATTAATGGGAATTTTACCACCAATTTCGGTTAAACCTTCTTCAACCGCTTTCCCTCCTTCGCCTTTCTTTACAAAACCTAAATCTTCCATTGCACATATTTCAGCAATAGTAAAACAATCGTGCACTTCTGCTACATCAATATCTTCTGGTCTAACTCCAGCCATTTTATAAGCTTGTTTACCAGCTTCCACGGTTGCCTTTGAAGTAGTAATATTTTCTCTATCCGCTAAGGCAATTGTATCGGTAGCATGACCTACACCAATTATTTTTACTGGTTTATTAGTAAATTCCTTAGCTCTTTCTGCCGGACATAGAACAACTGAAGCTGCTCCATCACTAATTGGGGAACAATCCAGTAATCTTAAGGGGTCTGCTATTACAGTAGAATTGAGAACCTGTTCTATAGTAACTTCGAAGGGAAATTGAGCATAAGGATTTTTAGCACCATTCTTATGATTTTTTACTGCTACCTTCGCTAACTGTTCTCGAGTAGTGCCATACTCATACATATGCCTTCTGGCGATTAAAGCATAAAGACCAGGGAAGGTCACCCCTTGAAAAGCTTCATACTCTCTATCACCAGCAGCAGCTAAACCATAAGTTGCTTCACCAGTATCAATATCTGTCATTTTCTCTACCCCCCCAGCTAAAACAATGTCGCTAAAACCGGAAGCTACATCAAGGAAAGCCTGTTTTAAAGCCAATGCCCCAGCAGCACATGCTGCTTCAACTCTTATTGCGGGAATCGGAGCATAACCTAAATAATCAGCTAATAGAGAACCCAAATGCTCTTGGCCTACAAAAAGTCCTCCTGAAAAATTTCCAACATACATTGCCTCAATTTTCTTAACACCACAATTATCAATTGCTCTTAGAGCAGATTCTACAAAAATATCACGTAGAGATTTACCCCAAAGCTCACCAAATTTTGTTATACCAACTCCTATAATTGCTACATCTCTCATATAAAATCACCTTTTTATAAAAATTTATTCTTTGATCATCCTTCTATATCTAACGTAAGTCCCGTAATCGATATAAATTTTATCTTCCAACATTTCCTTAACAGTTGGGGCTAAATGCCTCACCTTTTCAATTTTTTCTTTTACTTTAATAATGAAAGAATCACTCCCGGCGCCAGAGCCAAAAGAAGTGATCAAAATAAGATCCCCCGAATGAGCTACATCTAGGGTTGCAGCTAAGCCTAATAGAGAACAACCAGAATAAGTATTTCCAACTTTAGGTGCAACTAATCCAGGTCTCATTTGATCCATAGTAAAGCCAAGTATTTTACCAGCTCTAAGAGGAAACTTTCCATTAGGTTGATGGAAGATTGCATAGGTAAAATCAGTAGGTTTTAATCCAGCTTTTTTCATAATGCCTTTTGCAGAACCTAAAACATGTTTGAAATAGGCTGGCTCTCCGGTAAATCGACCTCCATGTCTTGGATAAAATTCTCCGTCTCTTCTCCAAAAATCTGGTGTATCAGTAGTGTAGGAATAAGTTTCTAAAATATCTGCTAATGTATCTTCACTACCAATAATAAATGCTGCTCCTCCAGCAGCAGCAGAATATTCCAAAGGTTCATGAGGTGCACCCTGAGAAGTATCCGCTCCAATGCCTAATCCGTATTTAATTAATCCCGCCTTTACTAATCCATAGCATACAAATACTGCTTCACTACCAGCTTTACAGGCAAATTCATAGTCTGCTGTATGTACTTCCGGTATCGCTCCAATAACCTCTGCAATAATAGAACTACTTGGTTTAACGGCATAAGGTGGTGATTCAGAACCAATATAAACCGCTCCAATCTCTTCTGGATTGACAAGAGCTCTCTTCAGTGCATTTTGTGCTTCTTCTACTCCAATGGTTACTGAATCCTGATCCAAATAAGGTACCGTTTTTTCTTCTAATAAAAGTCCTTCTTTAAGCGCTTCTGCATCTTCACCCCATATTTTCGCAATTTCTTCTACCTTAATTCTGTATTTTGGTATATAAGCACCATATCCTACAATGCCAACCATTATTGTTACTCCTTTTTTAAGTCTAAATTAATTTAATTAGGATAAAAATCTAATGAACCACCCTGCGGCAAGCCGCAGGGTATCAAAGATCAGAAAAGCCTTATCTGTTTCAGATCTTCTTTTGGCTTACCTTGCTTTTGTACATAATTTTCTACTTTAGACCAGTTTCCTCTCTCACCAACTGTGGCCACATAGTATCCATCAGACCAAAATTCTCCACCCCATAACTCTCTTTTGAGCTGGGGATACCTTCTAAATATCTCCCTGGCAGTGATGCTTTTGAATATGCGCACGATCTCCCCTGGTGCTATTTTGGGATGAGCACTACAGAGAAGATGAATATGATTCTTATCCATTCCTAAGGCTTCCATCTCTATGGCATAGCGTTCTTCTATACCATCGGCTGTCTCTTCTATGATCTTTACCACCATTTCATCAAGCAATACCTTGCGATACTTGACCGGAAACACCAGCTGATAATGGATCTGCCAGGCACAATGATATCCTTTTTGAACTTCTCCTTGACTCATATTATCATCATACTCAGAATCTACCCTGTGGCAAGCCACAGGGAATTTTCAAGTTTCAAGTTAAATATTAAGATTTCAATATACTTTTTTTGCATATGATATTAAAATACTTTTAGTCTCTCTCATATGATCTCTTAAAGCTTTTACCGCTTCATCAGGTTTCCCTGTTTTTAAAGCAGCAATGATTGCTTGGTGTTCAATAGGAATCTCCTCTCTTCTGTGAGGAGCAGAAAAAATAGTAATTAATAAGCCAAATGATTTATACCATAAATTTTCAATAATATTACATAAGGTTTTATTATGACAGACACAATAAATAGAAAAATGGAATCTTTTATTTATTTCCTGAATTTTAAAAAGATTACTTGGCTGTTTTTTCAGTTCTTCATTTAATTCTTTTGAAATATTCTCAATATTATCTAATTCTTCAATAATCATATTTATACACGCACATCTAATAGCTTCACTTTCTAATATCTTCCTGACCTGATATATTTCTTTAATTTCATCCAAATCATACTCTTTAACTACAAATCCACGTCTTGGTAATAAAGCAATCAAACCTTCACTCTCTAATCTTCTTATAGCTTCTCTTACGGGAGTACGGCTAACATTTAATTCTTCAGATATCTTTCTGGTAGATAATTTACTTCCCCGTTTTATTCTTCCATAAACAATATCTTTCTTAATTTTTTCAGCAATAACTCCTACCATTGGTTCAAATATTATTAATTTCTCTATATTATCTTCATCAATTGTTTTAAAAGTACTATCCATATTTTGATTTTCTCTTCTTCATTTTAAAAATTTTATAAATGTATTCTGGGATATTGTATCCCAGTTACCAATATATTATAATTATAAAAAGAAAAAGTCAAGATTTTAAATTAAAATTTCTTATATAAGTCCATATGGCCTAATGTAATAATTCTTGACTAATACAATTCAAAAAAATTTAAGAAGACAGTATGCCTTATGAAATCAATTAATAATTATATTGAAGACAATATTATTTACTATAAAGCAGTATTAAAAAATGAATCTATTTCTAAACCTCTTTTAAAGTGCCAGAAAAAAATAATAACTCTTCATTTCTTTGGTGAAGAAGATAAGGAATTTTTAAGATCTGGCAATATTTCATTATTACGAAGGAAAAAAATTTTAGAATTTTGCAAAGAAGCCTTTACACAAGGAGCACTTCTCACCCAAGAAGACCTAGCTTTATTATTATGCACGAGTTTAAGTACGATAAAAAGGGACATACTTTCTTTAAATCAAGAAGGATTTACAGTACCTACTAGGGGATTTATTAAAGATGTGGGCAGAGGAATATCTTTTAAATCTAAAATAATAAAATACTATAAAAAAGGTATAACCATAAATCAAATAGCAAATTATTTATGGCAAGATGAATATATAATAATACAGACTATAGATGAATATCAAGAAGTACTTGACTTATATAATAAAAATATCCCAATAAAAAATATTCATATTATTACTAATATCTCTGTAAAGATAATAAAAGAGTATTTAAAAATATAATTTTCTAAATATTTAGTAATTATAGTATATAAGAAGAAGTTATGTAACCAACCTAAATTTTATTGTAGTAATAGATAGATTTATCCCATAAAAACGGTCATAAGTTCGGCTAACGAAATGTCTCCGAAATAGTACTTCAGGTCAAACTTAGCCAGAATCTCCTTTATAACTTCTGATTGATATTGCTGATCTTTTAGGGCGTCTTCAATCTCACTTATATCGCATAAGGATAAAAAATCTCTGAATATCTGACAATTCTTTATCCTCCCTTTTTCTACATCAAGTAGTAGCTCAACCTTGCCTCCCGAAAATCGACGAGAATTTTTAATAGTATAAGGGGGAGAATAGCCAAAATTCCATTCCCACCTACTATATTTCTCCTCCACCAATTTATTTATTTGTTCTAAATCATATTCACCAAGAGGGTAGTGTTTAATTTCCCTTCCTTGAAACAATTCTTTTAGAATAGATTCTTTAAATTCTGTAATATTCATCTGTTTATTGTTAAGATATGGTTTGATATTGGTAACCCGACTACGGACTGATTTGATTCCCTTGGATTGAATCTTATCAAATCCCACCTGTAATGCCTTAGTTATAACCTCTAAATCAGAGTCAAAAAGTAAGGTACCATGATGCAACAACTTATTTTGAAAAAGACGCTGAGCATTGCCCGATATTTTCTTACCTTCTATAGTAATATCATTACGACCGGATAATTCGGCAGCTGCCCCTAATTGATTCAGGGCTTTTACCACCGGTAGAGTAAATTCTTTAATATCTAAATTAATTGGGTTTTCTAAGTGGATTAAAAAGGTAAAATTCAAGTTGCCCAAATCCTGATAAACTGCTCCACCACCAGAAAGTCTACGCACTACCTTAATCTTATGTTCATTAACAAAGGGTAAATTGATTTCTTCTATAGTATTCTGGTTATGGCCAACTACAATAGTAGGGGTATTCTGCCAGAGAAATATTATCTCCTCATCGATATCAAAATTTTTTAAGATATATTCTTCTAAAGCTAAATTAAAGTAAGGGTCTAAAGAGTGACTATCAATATATTTCATTTTTTATCTTACTCCTTAAAAACATTTTCATTATACTTATTTTCCTTATATAATATCAACATATAATATAAATAATATAAACTTTTTAGAAGGCAATAAATATTGCTGAAGAATTGTTTAAGAAGGAGTCAGTTTTGCTTAATAAAACAAAAGGCTATCTTATGATTGCTACCGCTGGTATGCTGTGGGGAACGGTTGGCTTTTTTGTAACAAAATTACTTGCTGCCCAGGTCCCTCTTTCTACTATTATTTTCTGGAGGATGTTCTTTGCTTTTATAATCCTCTTCCTCTTTCTTTTTTTTACAGATAGATCCAGATTAATAATTGACCGCTCTATATTAATATATGTTATTGCCCTTGGCTTAATAAGCCAATGCCTCTTCAATATCTGTTATTTTAGTGCTATCAAGCTAACTTCTATTGCCACTGCGGTAACTTTACTCTATACTGCACCCCTTTTTATCGCCATAATGGCGCGCATTTTATTTCATGAATTTTTTACCAAAAACAAAGTATTAGCGCTAGCACTATGTGTAACAGGCTGTTTTCTTACTGCAACTGGTGGTATTTGGGAAAATCTACAATTAAACTGGCAAGGAATACTGCTGGGCGTGGCCTCTGGGGTAACCTTTGGCTCTTTACCCATTATCAGTAAATACATCTCCCCTAAATGTCATCCCTATACCATTGTCTTTTATTCTATCGGTTTTGGTCTTCTATTTTATTTACCATTCTCTCAACCTATGTTTCTTTCCCCCTCAAATCATAAGCTGGTGATCTGGTTTTATATTCTATCTCTCAGTATTATTTCCACTATCATAGCCTATCTTCTCTATATTGGTGGATTAGCAACAGGTATAGAAGCCTCTAAAGCAGGTATCATTAGCACCATAGAGGTAGTAGTATCAGTTATAATATCACATTTTGCCTTCCAGGAACAATTATGGGGTTGGAAATTGATAGGCATTCTGATGGTTATAGGATCTGTAATTGTGGTGCAATTAGAACGACCCTCAAATCTCGATGCCCACTAAATATGGATACCAGAAAAAGTCTAATTTATAGTAAAGCAGTACTAAAATATCTCTCTGCCCGATCAGGTAACACGGTTACCACTCTATTTCGGCCATTGTCCAAATGTAAAGCAGCAAAAACATTAGCCCCTGAAGAGGTCCCCACCAACAACCCTTCCTGCAGCGAAAGTTGGCGTGTAGTTTTAATAGCCTCTTCATCAGAAACCGTTAGCACATAATCAACCAGATTGACATCTAAAACCCCTGGAATAAATCCATCCCCGATGCCCTGTATCTGATGTAAACCAGGTTCTTTCCCTAAAAGAGCAGCACTATTTTTTGGTTCTACCGCCACAATTTTTATATCAGGATTTTTTTCTTTCAAAAATTGACCCATACCCTGCAGTGTTCCACCACTTCCTACTCCAGCAACAAAAATATCAATCTCACCTTTGCTATCTTGCCAGATCTCAGGTCCTAGATTTTTATAATGTGTTTCCGGATTTTTGGGATTTACAAATTGATCTGCCACAAAATATTTTTCCGGTTCCTGCTGGATTATTTCCCTCATTCTATTAATTGAGCCAGTTAAACTTTCCTCCGCAGGAGTAGTAATAATCTCGCCACCAAAGGCCTGTATAATCTTTTTTCGCTCATCACTCATGTTTTCTGGTATAACACAGATTACCTGATAGCCTTTTTGTACCCCCACCAGAGTTAAACCTATGCCAGTATTACCCGAAGTGGCTTCGATAATAGTCATACCTGGTTTTAATTTCTGATCTTTTTCCGCTTCTTCAATGATGTATTTTGCTACTCGATCCTTAATACTACCACCAGGATTGAGAAATTCTGCTTTCGCATATACATTACCTGAAGACATTTTCTCTAAACAAAGAAGAGGTGTATTACCAATTGCTTTGATAATATTATTAATTAACATAGTAATGCCTTTCTGTTTTTAGTGATGATTTAATTTTTATAATATAACAATAAAATAACAAATTGTAAATAATAATTAATATCTTTATGTCAATTCCAATTTACCGATAGTTCCAGGCTATTTTCGCTAATTTCTTTTAAAAAGAGTTTTTTTCGTAAGATACTCCTTTTGCTTGTCCAATTTTTTTTAAGTTGTTATAATTAATTTACCAAGATGAATTTTTTTGAATTACATTTTGGGTCTTTCAGGAGACTATTCGGAGGTCACTCAAAGAATGGTAAATAAAAAGAGATTTTAAGGAATAAGTTTCTTAAAGCATATTGTCTATTGTGACCAGCTCAGGAATTATATTTATCGAAACAGACAATCTCTGACAAGGGTTTTCTTTCCGTTTTGGGTCCTAACTTGTTAGGATATCCAAGAGTCATTAAAGCAACTACCTTTACCCCTTCTGGAATATCTAAAATTTCTTTAACCCGATCCTGATAGAAAGCACCTATCCAGCAAGTGCCTAACCCTAACGAGGCTGCTTCTAAGCTCATATGATCCAAAGCTAAGGCTAAATCGACTGGATAACTATATTCGCTACCGCCCATTAGATAATTAGGAGCAGTGGCACAACCTACTATTACTACCGGAGCTTCTCCTACAAATTTCTGATTTTTACAGGCAGAAACTAATCTTTCTCTTAATTTTTTGTCTCTTACTACTATAAACTTCCAGGGTTGATTATTGCAGGCGGAAGGAGCTAATCTACCTGCTTCTAAAACTTGTTGCAGTATTTCTTCAGGAATTTCTTTATCCTGATAACTTCGTACACTCTGTCTTTTTTTAATTACTTCCAAAACCATATATATAATTCCTCTTCTATAGTTTTTTAATCTATTTTTATTATATCTTTTTTGCGCTCCCTTTCAAGAGAAAAAAACTTCCCTTCTAAACCTAACCTTTCAAACTTAAAAATATGCCAAAATTTTTTAGAATAAGATTAATTTTTAGCGCAAATTAAGCTAAGGCAATGTTAAAACAGATTGCGGATTTATTCTCTTATCTAACCAGCTAATCTGGTTTCGTTCTTTCATTATCTCCAAAGTACGATAGATATCTGCCAGGGAATACTGATTGGGCATAGTATACACCAAATCCTGAGCGGTAACCTGTCCTTTTTCTGACCCTAAATCCTTAAGATACATGATAATTAATTCCCTGATCTTCTCATATTTTTCTTCCTCTTTTGGGGAAAGTGATTGCCCTAAAATAGAATCTGGATTTGTTGGTTTCCCATTTTCTATTTTTTCAGAACTTTTGTGAATATTAAGCTCTTCATTTAATTTTTGTTTTATTTCTACCTGACTTTCCCTTAGGTTCTGAATCTGTTCTTTCACTTCTTTCCAGTCATTAACTATTTCTCCAGAAGGGACATTATCTTTATTCTGGTTTTCCGTGCTACCTTCTTTCATCTTAAAGTAGGCTGATTCATAAATATATTGGGACAAATATTCCAGATTATCTGCATTCTGCTTCATACTGGTAATCATTAATTCTATCTTTTTGAAAAGCTGCTGGGACCAAAAATAAAAAATAATGCCTAAACATAATGCTAATATAATAACAATAATAGCCAGTAATGGTGCTGTTTGTTCAAATAACATATTCTCCAACTTTTTTACTCTCCTTTAACCACAAGATAATCAGGGGAGGTGTCCCCTGAAACCCCTCATTATCACCCTCACCTTTCCTCTCCCTTCTAAGGGAGAGGTTTAAAGTAAGAGGGTTAGTATATTGATATTACTTATTTTACTTATTTAAAATAATTGTTTTTTAAGAATATCAAAATTGCCTGGCAATTGCGATATTCAAGGGGAAAGATTCTCCTTCACAACCCGTGAATTAAAAGCAAAATAAACTAGATTTCTTCGCCTCCCGGTAAAATTTGAGAAGTAAAATCCTGATCTTGCATTTTATTTTTACTCTCTTTATCTTGTTTCTGAGCTATATTCTCGCTATCACCATTAAGAGGTTGGATATTGCTTGGTTCTTTTTTCTCCTTAATATCTTTATTAATATTATTAATATTAATATTTTGCTTATCTTCGGGTGCACTTTTTGGGAAAATTAAATCCTGGTTATATAAGATTTTAGGCAATCTTTCTAAACGAATGGTGCTCACTGCTAATCCTTTGGATATTTCAGTAACCATAAGCGAAAGCTGGGTATAAAGTCGATAGAATGCAATAGCCAGCCAGATAGCAAATAAGCTGATAATGATGGACAGAAAAGATAAGACGATAACAATTATTCCTCCATTATTCATAACAATTACCTCACCAGATATTCATATATTTACACAGCTCAGTCAGGAACATACCAATATCCTGGTGTACCACGATAATAGCTTTACGGTCCAAATGGGTCTCCATATAGTTAATAATAACCAACTCCCCTCCCCTGGCTAAACAATATTCTGGTAACAAATTAGCTGGCGAAACCTGTAAGGAGGAGCCTACTACTAAAAATAGATCAGCTTTATTAGCCTCAGTAACAGCTTCATCCAGATTGGATAACATCTCGCCAAATAAAACTACCTCCGGCTTAAAAACACCGCCACACTGACAATAGGGAACATGCTGGTCATTACTGTCTATTTTTTCTAACAATAATTGTGAGGAAATCTTCTTTCCGCATCTATAACAGATGGCCTGGGATAAGTTCCCATGAATTTCCAGAACCCGTTGCGAGCCTGCCTTCTGATGTAAATTGTCAATATTCTGGGTTATTAAGGTATGTAAATAGCCTGCACGTTCCAGTTGAGCAAGGGCATAATGAGCCTTATTGGGGGAAACTTTATCTAATTCTTCGATCCTGGGACGATAAAACTGATAAAATCGGGCTGGATTTTCCTGAAAAGCCTCGATGCTGGTAACTTCTATCGGGTTTACTTTAGACCATAAACCTTTACCTGGGGTCCGAAAATCAGGAATACCAGAAGCTGTACTGACCCCTGCTCCGGTCAAACAGACCGTGTATTTTGAATCTTTTAGTAATTCACTAAGTTTTACAATTTTTTGTTGCTCTATATCTTTCATCTTATGCTACTGAAAATAAAAACTCCTTTCCATATTTCTTTCTGTCCTTATACCCTACCCTAAGGGTTAACAACTCTCTTATCTATATTATTCCATTAATTCTATTTTTTAGACATTAAATCGGAAATTGACAATATCCCCATCCTCAATCAGATAATCTTTTCCTTCAATTTTTAATAAACCCTTTTCTTTAATCTTAGATAGGGAACCCCACTTTTTAAAATCGTTAAAATTGACTATCTCTGCCCGGATAAAACCACGCTCCATATCACTATGCACTTTACCTGCTGCTTTAACTGCGGTAGTGCCTCGGTGAATAGTCCAGGCTCTTACCTCATCTTTGCCTACTGTAAAAAAGGAAATTAAACCCAGATGTTGATATAAAACCTGAGCTAATCTGGTTATACCGCTTTCCTTAAACCCCAGGTCTTCTAAAAATAATTGCCTTTCTTCTTCTGGTAATTCATTAATTTCCATCTCTACTTTTCCACAAATAGGGATACTCGCCATGTGATGCTCTTCGATAAATTGATTAAATTTTTCCTGATTGGGAAATTTATTTTCCCGTAACTGTTCTTCATCAAGATTAACAGCCACCACAATGGGCTTAAGACTAAATAAACCATACCCACTTAATACTTTTAATTCATCCTCACTCAGGGTCAAACTGGTTAATAGATGACCATCTCCTAAATGTTGTCCACATCTTTCTAAAATTTTCTTTTCGTTTTCCTCTGATAAAGTCAACTTTCTTTTAGAACTATCAAGTCTACCAATACGATTTTCTACCAATTCTAAATCCCTCAAAATAATTTCATAAACCAGGCTCTCCAGCTGGCGAACAGGGTCAGTGTCACCAGGAATAGCTTCCTCCTCAAAAACCCGAATTACCATTAAAAGTGCATCTGAATTTTGTACTTGATGAAAAATCTCTTGTTTTAACTTTTCAGGTATATCTGCCGAAATACCAGGAATATCAATTATTTCAATGGTCGCATAAATAGTTTTTTGGGGCTGATAGAGGGAGCTCAAATAATCAATTCGCTCATCAGCCACCTTAACCACACCAATATTTTTTGTTTTTGCTGAGGAAAATGAATCAGTCTGCCTATGCTGACTGGTAAGAAGATTAAAAATAGTTGTTTTCCCAGTTAAAGGCATTCCTAAAATACCGATATTCATTACCCACCTCAAAATGAATTTTAGAGCAATCCCCGGCCATAAGTAGCCATAGTCAGATTACCGTATTTAACACCCTTTACTGCTTTTAGCTCATTAGCAAGCTGCTTAAGAGCACTTGCCTCTCCCTGGACAATAATTACCTCCAGACAATTATCATGGTCCATATGGATATGCTGAGTGGAAGTAATCATATCATAATAGTCGTGTTGCAAAGTAGTTAATTTTTGAACTAAACCCCTTTTATGATGACTGTAAACCAGGGTAATAGTACCAGCCACCTTTTCATTGTTAGCCCATTCAGTTTCCACCAACTCTTCCCGAATCAAATCTCTTATTGCTTCAGATCGATTTTTATATTTTCGCTCTTTAACCTGAAGATCAAATTTTTGTAATAATTCTTCTTCTAAAGAAATACTAAAGCGAACTAAATGAGACATAACAAATCCTTTTTTTCTTCATCTATTCTATACTTGAAAAAATTCATTACTTATTAAAGACTTATTTTATTTTTTCTTTTACTTTAGATGTTCTAAAAGAAGGTAATCAGGGGAGGTATCCCCTGAAACCTCTTAAGGAGAATACCCTGGTAAAAAATAATATTTTCTTGCCTAATAATAACACAAGAAGATAGGAGGAGCAAACTACTTTAAAGAAGCCTTCTTTATTACTAAACTTCTGGCAGGAAACAAAGATTTATGGTATATTTAATATAATACTTTATAGTTGTACACTAAGAATACTTCGTAAAATATGCCATCTCGAGCGAGAACATAAATGAAGCACCTGCTTATTTTTATTTATACACCATCATGCTACAAAAAATAGAGGGGACAATTGCTATGGATGCCGTTCAAAAATTTCAGGAGCTACTTAAAAAGATTTTCCAGTTTGAAGCCTCTGATTTAGATTTCGGAATTTATCGCGTTTTGAATTACAAAAGAGATAGGATAGAGAAATTTATTCAGGAAGACCTTAAAGATAAAATAGAATCTGCCTTTGCTAAGCATAAAGATGAAAGACTGACTGACCTGAATCAGAGATTGGAAAGTGCGAAAGAGAAGGTTAATCATAATTTGGGACCAACGGCTTTCACGCCTACCGGAGACCTTAAAGAAGAGTTTAAGGATACACCTATCGGCAAAGATTTCCTTTCAGTAAAAGCGCAAAAAGAAGAAGTAGAAGCGATTGACGAGATTAAATTACAGGTTTTCAATGACCTTTATAATTTCTTCTCTCGCTACTACGAAGAAGGCGATTTTGTTCCCCATTACCGCTATTCTATAAAAGGGCATAAATATGCCATTCCTTATAATGGCGAAGAAGTAAAACTCTACTGGGTGAATGCAGAGCAATATTACACAAAAACAGGCTTTCTTTTCCGCGACTACACATTTTCAATTCATTCCCCTTCTCTGAAGGGGTGGCAGGCGAAGCCTGACGGGGTAGTCAAAGTTATCTTTCGCATCGTTTCAGCCAGAGAAGAACTCGCTTCAAACAAAGCCACCAAGGAGAGATTCTTTATTCTTGACGATGAAACACCGATAGAAATTGTTCCCTCTCCCCTGGCAGGAGAAGTTAAGGGTGAGGGGGAAATAATTATCCGCTTTCAGTATAGAGAACTTACCGAAGATGAAGTAAAGGACTATGAGGTAGGAGGAGGAAGCAACGTTGCCAGACAGGAGAAGATTAACCAGAGAAGTTATGAAAAGGCACTAAAAATGATTAATGATACTATTTTTAAGGAAGCTTTGAGCAGGGAGTATAAAAGCGAAAAGCCACTTTTCTTTTATCACATCTCAAGATTCACCGCTAAAAATACCAGGGATTACTTTATCCACAAAAACCTTAAAAAATTCCTCTCTGAACAACTGGATTACTTCATCAAAGCCGAGGTTTTAGATATTGATACCCTGGGAGGAGAAAAGTTTTTAGATAAACATATAACCAGAGCCAGAGTAGTGCGAGAAATTGGAGAGGACCTCATTGATTTTCTCTCCCAGATTGAGGATTTCCAGAAAAGGCTATGGGAGAAAAAGAAATTTGTCTTAAAAACAGAGTATGTAATTACCATAGATCGGGTACCAGAAGAATTTCACCAGGAAATCTGGAATAACGAAGAACAGAAGAAAGAATGGAAAGAGTCAGGATTTGATATACCGTCCTCAGTATCTGCCCTGCAAAAGCAAGAATCTAAACTCCCCATTGATACTAAATACTTTAGCCAGGAATTCAAAGAAAAACTCCTTGAGAAATTAACCGAAATCCCCTCTCCCTCGACGGGAGAGGGTAAGGGTGCTAATTTAGATGACCTTTTAGATGGCTTGCTCATAAAAAGCGAAAACTGGCAGGCGCTGAATTTGCTTCTGGATAAATATAAGGAAAAAGTGCAGACCATCTATATTGACCCACCTTTTAACAAAGAGCAGGATGCCGACTATCTTTACAATGTGAAATATAAAGATTCCACCTGGATGAGCCTGTTGTAAAATCGTAAGAATTTCTTTGGCTTGACATCTGGGTTTACTTTATTTTCTTTCCCTTAATCTTATTCTGTGAAAAAATAAATACATCAAATCTAATAAAGATTAAATATTTTAAAATATTTGACATATTTTAAAATATTTGTTACAATTTATAAAAATATGATTTTTTACGTAAATAGGAGAATTATATGACAGGAGCTAGTAAATACGAAACACCGGGAGAAAAATTTAAACGATTGGCGACCAAGAGAACAAATGAGGTATTGAAAAGATTAAAAATACTCGGGAACTGCTCTAACAGACAGGTTTATGAATATACAGAGGAGGAGGTTGAAGCAATATTTTCTGCTATTGATCGCAAGGTAAAAGAAGTGAAAGCAAAGTTTTACTTTCCGAAGGAAGAAAAATTCAAACTTTGAGGGGGTTGATTATGTCTGGAAGATTAATTGACGCTTATCTGGGCGAAATTGGGGTAAGAAGAACTGTTCGCAACTGGCCGGAGGATATAAAAGCTATTGTTGATGGTTATAGAGCATATACAACGCTACCTCATGCTGTACAAAAGGATGCCATCCAGAATGGCTGGAGTGCCAGAAAAAACAAGAAAGGAAGAGAATGGAGTTTTACTTTTCAACTGGTTGAAGGAAGAGAACGACAATATTTATTGATGACCGATCAAGGAACTACAGGACTTACCGGAAAAGTTTTAAAACCGGAGGAATATGAAGAAGATTTACCACCTGAGGAAAGATGGGGAAGGTTTGAAGGAGTCGCCTTCACCCAGTCCCGTTCAGAAAGAACTCTTGGTTCGAGGGGCAGAGGAAAATTTATTTTTGTTGGTGCTTCGAAAGAACAAACGATTTTATATGATACACTCAGAGATGACGGTACTTATAGATTTGGCTTCAGAACCGTGATAAAAACTGAATCACCTGTAGCTGCCTATGATGGTGAAAAAGGTAAAGTTAAATTGGGAGAAATGACCGATAATCAAATTGAGCCACTATCTACGGTTGGTACCAGAGTTATTATTGTTGAACCGGTGGATGAAGTTGTTGAGGCTATCAAAAACGGACTTTTTCTCCGTTTTATAGGAGAAACTTGGTGGGAGATAATATCTAAATACCGTGCCTGTATTAAAGTAAAATGTGGGGAAAAGGAAGATCTGGCGAGAATCCCGGAAGAGTTTGAACTAAAAAAGGAAGATTCTAAAGAGTTTAAGGTATGGATTAGACAAAATAATATTAAAATTTCTGTTAGCTTCGGTGAAGCGAAAATAAAAAATCTTCATATAGTATATTGTAAAGACCCAGTTCCTGAAGATATAAGAGGTGTAGCTATCCAGAGGGATGGAATGAAAATATGTGCGATTGAACCAAGATATATGGGTAAAGAAATTGCAGAAAGAACCTTCGGTTATATTAACTTCGATGCAGATACAGAAGAACTTTTACTTGAAGATGAGGGGATAGAACATTATTCCTTTGATTTCCGCCGTTCTCTTCCAAGTAATATAAAAAGAGTAGTGGAAGAGGGAATGATAACTTTTGCAAGAGAAAAATTGGGTTATGGCGGAGATGCAAGAGAAATACATAGGGAACAGCAACGAAATGCTGAAAGAAGAGCTTTGACAGTGGTAAATAATTTTGCCCGTGCTCTGGGTATAGGGGCGGGACCTGGACCTAGTCGTGGTGGAGGAGGTGGTGAAAGAACTCCTAAAAGGACACGAATTCAGATGGCAGAGTTAATATTACCCCGTCCTGACGATCTGAGAATAAATTATGGGGAGAAAGTGAGAAATATAGCAATAAAAATAGTAAACGATGGAGAACGAGATGTTGATATGCGAGTTAAACTTTTCCTTAGGTTTTATGATAAACCTCTCAAAACTTTTCTTGAACAAGATATTACTGTTAGGGCGAATAGCACTACAGGTAATTTAGGACCATTTGAAGAGATATTCACTAGAGATGAGTATCCCAATATGGGCAAATATACAATTGTGGCAAAAATTGTATCCCTCATGGATGAAGATAAAGGGAAAGAATTGGATTATAAGACAAAAAACTTCTATCTTGAAGAAGATCCTCCGAGGCAGGGATTATTTGAAGGATGTGAGGCTTTTGGTTTTCCGGATAAAGAACCTATAAAATACTGGATGGGATACAGTGAATACGGAAGTGAAAGAGGGCTCATTCTTTATTACAATTTGAATCATCCGGGCTATACATCTGTATCTGAAAATGAGGACGATCTTGCTGAATATATACTCAGAATAGCCGGACAGGAAATTTGCATATATGATTTAATGCAGGAAAACCCAATTCTTTTTAGAGATAATCAGAGAGACGAATCTCAAGAGATTTTAAAACAGGAACGGAAAGTCGTTGGTGAACTAATATATAGATTTCGTAAAGGAGAAGTTGAATAATGGCTGTAATTATTAGAGAAGATAAAATTATCGAAGGCAAAAAATATGAGGTTTTAGTATATCGAGCGAAGCCAGGTAAACTTGTTACCGAGGAAGAAAAGAAAAGAGCAGAAAAGTTTGATCGTTTTCTCTCGGGAGAAATGAAAGGAATAGAGCAAGAAATGGAAAATAATGGTTTGATTAAACTAAAAGGGAAAAAAGGTAAGGTACATGAACTGTGGTACGAAGTGGGTAAAAAGCTTGAGTTTGTCATGGATACCACTGTTGTGGCTGCTGAAGACAGGGAATTTGTTTGGCGTGCAATATACGATCATGCTGGGAAACTTGCCCCTGGGCCTCTGACAGAAAGAGTAAGAAGAGATCCTGAAACAAGTCACTTTTCGTACTGCTATAAATTATCCCGGTTTCCTTGGGATTTTGTCGATTCGGCGGGTGACTGGACTTCGTGGAGCGAATTTTTTGATAGAAGAGAAACAAAAAATGATTCACGTATCATAGAATGGCTTAATAAAAAAGCAAAGGAAAGTAAAATTTTAAGCAGACAGAACTGGCTAAGACCCTTAACAAAAGCAATTCATCGGGACTTTGACAAAATAGATACCACGGTTTTCTCTACTGATGAGCTGTATGGACGGCTTGAAAAAATTTTTTCTGGTTTGAAATTAAATGAAAAGAAATAATAAATTTTATGCTATAGATCTTTTTGCTGGATGTGGCGGATTGAGTGAAGGATTCACACAAGCCGGATTTGAAGTTATTGCACAGGTAGAGATGAATAGATGTGCATGTGAAACATTAAAAACAAGACATATATATTATGGATTGAAAAAACTTAAAAAAGGATATCTTTATGACAAATATCTGAAGGAGGAAATTAATAAAGAAGAAATCCTGTCCAAGTTTGATGACCTTGCGGAATCCATCTCTTACAGAGTAATTCAAGCAACTTTCGGGAATGATGAAAAGTCTGAAATTCTGGGAAGAATAGAATCAACAAGACAATACCATAAAGCTCCGAAATTTCATGTGCTTCTCGGGGGACCTCCCTGTCAGCCCTACTCAATTGCAGGAAGAGCAAGGGATCCATGGGGGATGGAAAATGATGAGAGGCACTTTCTCTACAAACATTATCTTGAAATTCTGGAGAGTTTCCAGCCAGACATTTTCGTATACGAAAATGTACCGGGTCTTTTTACAGCAAAAGCCGGTGGTAATAGAATATTTGAAAAGATGTTAGATGATTTTATCTCGCTCCATCCAGCCTATGAAATAATACCCCCTCTTCAGCAGATTTATACCGAACCATGTAATTATATTCTCGATACTGCTGATTTTTTAATCCCGCAGAGAAGAAAAAGACTGCTTCTCGTGGGATACAGGAAATCTCTTGAGGAAAAAAATCCAGAGATTAAAAATATTTTTACAAAGTTACAAAAACTTGCGCTCAAAAATAGAAAAAAAGGATACCTTACTGTTGATGACGCCATTGGTGATCTTCCTCCGCTAAGACCCGGTGAAGGCAGTAATGGATGGTACGGTTATTATCAGCCAAGTTCGAGTTTAAAGGCCTATCAAACAGAAATGAAAAGAGGGTCTCCCGGTACAGTCAATCACAGTGCAAGAACGCATATGAAGAGTGATCTTGAAAGATATAAATTTTTCATTGAATATCATAAAAATGGTAACGGAGCTGCAACTTTAGATACTCTTAAAATGGAATGCCCCGATCTTTTACCAGAACACAAACATCTTGATAAATTTCTTGATAGATTTAAAGTTCAATGGTGGACACGTCCTTCCTCGACCATTACAGCTCACATATGTAAAGACGGGCACTATTACATCCATCCTGATATAAGTCAGTGTCGTTCTTTTACTGTAAGAGAGGCAGCGAGATGCCAGTCGTTTCCTGATAATTTTAAATTTGAAGGACCACGAACCGAGCAGTTCAAACAGGTAGGGAATGCGGTCCCCCCAAAACTAGCAAAAGCCATCGGGATATTTATTATGCGTGAACTGGAGAAAGTTTATGGAGAAAAATAATGTACTGCCCAAAATCCCTTCACAGAGGGAAATAAGTTCATTCCGTACAAAACTTCTACGCTGGTTTAACAAAAACGAAAGGAAATACCCATGGAGAGACACCAGTGATCCCTTCAGAATTTTGATAGCCGAAATGATGCTAAGACGGACCAGAGCAGATCAGGTGAAGCATGTGTATGAACAATTATTTCTGGAGTATCCTGATATAGAGAGCCTTACAGATGCCGAAGATGAAAAAATAGAGAAAATTTTGTATCCTCTGGGACTGAAATGGAGAACACAGGCATTCAGTCTTGTAGCCAAGGAAATAAAAGTAAAATATGGCTCGAGGGTCCCTGAAACAAGAGATAAGTTGAGAAAATTACCAGGAGTGGGTGAATATGTAGCAGGTGCTGTATTATCGATAGGTTATGGTAAAAAAGAATGGATGGTGGATAGTAATATCGTAAGGGTCTTCAGAAGGTATTTCGGGGTCGGAACTTCTAGAGAAGGAAGAAGGGATAAACATGTTATAGAAATGGCGAAATTATATGTTAACTGTAATGATCCCCGGAAGGCAAATCTCGCAATTCTCGATTTTTCTGCTCTTATCTGCGCTTCCAGAAATCCCGTATGCAAAGAATGTCCTATAAAAATGGAATGTAGATGTTAATTCAATAGGATACTTTTTAAAACACTTACCTGCACCGAAAGAAAAATCCCATAAAAAATATATCTAGCTCTTTATTTCTCTGTTATACCCAACTTCACCTTTTTTTAAACCATAAATGCTGAAAAAACCTTAGTTTTCAAGGTTTATAAGATTTTAAAACAAGATTTTGTAGACTAAGGTATTGCGTATTCTGTTTTGTTATGGTATTTTTAAAAAAATACTATAATGCTTGGTATCAGTGATATTGAAAATTGCATACTAATTTAAAAATAACTTTCTTTTGATTACCAAGGGTTCTATGGTTTGAAAGAGTGAAGTTGGGTTATACAATTATTATGTAATTTCTAGCTCTCTTTTTGATGATATAAAAAAAGAAGTCTCCAAAATAAATATTCTCATTGGCTCAAAGAAATTTATTGAAGGCTGGGATACCTGGCGTGTTTCTTCAATGGGACTGCTAAATATTGGCAAAGGACAAGGTCCTCAGATTATCCAGTTGTTTGGAAGAGGAGTAAGGCTTAAAGGTAAAGGTATGTCTTTGAAAAGAAGTGAGCGCCCTGCCTATTTGCCCAGCAACCACTCCTCCCCTAGAGAGGAATTTTGGCTACAGCTCTTAGAAATACTCAATATTTATGGAATTAAAGCTGACTACCTGAGTAAGTTTTTAGAAGCAATCAGGAGGGAAGAAGCGGAATTTGAGACTATTGGAATACCTGCCCAACCTCAATACCAGGAAAAATGGGAGACTCTTTATACCCTTTCTAAACCCGAAAAGAGGTTTGAGGAAGAAGAGATCTTAAGATTAGAGATTGACGACAGAATTTATTTTACTGTTGACCTCTTGCCAAAAGTATCAATGTATTTATCAAAAGAGAGAAAAGAGGATGGTATAAAGACAGGAGAAATAAAAACAGCATTTGATGAATTGAGAATTCCGGAAGATATTATAGATTTGCTCGATGAGGGAAGGATATGGCAGGAAATAATTGAATTTAAAGTGCAGAGAAACTATTGGAATTTAGTTTTTGAGAAAGATATGTTAAAAAATATCCTTTTATCTGATAGATATACCCTCCTTTCGCTTCCCGAAATTTTGGAAGTTAAAGATGAAGAAGACAAAAAACAGCTGGAAGATGTGGCGCTCCTGATTATTAAAAAATATCTGGATTTATTTTACAGGAAGAATGCCAAACGTTTTGAGTCAAAAAACTTACGTTATGATAAGGTTAGACAACTACCATTGCCCCCTTATCTCTGAAGAAAGACAGGGTTACCTGGTGCAGGTAGTTAAGAAGGAGAAGGAGCTGATCAAAGAGATAAGGAGCCTGGTAGATGATTTAGAAAAACTATTTAAAGAAGAAAATACCAGTTTGCCCCGAGTGTATTTTGATGGTTCTCTCTATGTGCCGATGCTACTTCAAAGCAAGAAAATAAATAAAATTTCTCCCGCGGGTTTAGTGGATAGTGAACAAAAATTTGTGCTGGGACTAAGAGAATATTTGAAAAGGCATAAAGATAAATTTCCGAGTGAGATATATCTTTTAAGGAATTATCCTTTTTCCGGGGTGGGTTTTCAACTTCAATGGGCTGGATTTTACCCTGATTTTATTATGTGGATTAAAGAAGGCAGGCAACAAACTCAAACTATTGTCTTTATAGACCCTAAAGGATTAGAACATATTAAAGGACTGGATAATGAAAAAATAAAATTTGCTGGCTTTCTGAATGAAAAGGATGACCCTGAAACGGTTACTATAAAAAAGATTGAAAAGAGTCTCCGGGATAAAAATATCCGATTGGAATCTTTTATCCTTTCCAAAACTTCTTATGATGACTTGAGAAAAGGAGAAACTGTTTTTCCCACGATGGAAGAATTTATGGCTCACCACGTTTTATTCTTATCAGATAAAAATTGGCCTGAAAAATTAATCAGCATGATAATATAAATAACATAAAACATAAATAGACAAGAATTCGTTATAATGTAATGGACAAAAAGGTTAACCAAGTTAGCAAAAGAGGGTCAATAGGAGGTATAATACTGATGAAGATGCGCAAAAGTGAAATAATCATCTTGGGAATAATTCTGCTTTCCTTGATCATCAGTATTTACTTCTATCCTCAGATGCCCGAGAAAATGGCTTCGCACTGGAATGCTCAAGGCCAAGTAGATGGCTATATGTCAAAATTTTGGGGACTGTTCTTGATGCCCTTTATGTTTATAGGTCTTGCTTTACTTTTTGTGGCTATTCCTCGAATAGACCCCTTGAAGGTAAATATTGAAAAATTCAGGAAATTTTATGATATATTTATCGTCTTGTTTTTTGTTTTTCTGTTTGCAATTCATTGCCAAATCATTCTCTGGAATATGGGAATTGAAATAAGTTCCAATGTTATTCTCCCAATCGGTCTTGGTCTTTTATTTTTCTATATCGGTATTCTTTGTGAAAATGCGAAAAGAAACTGGTTTATCGGAATCAGAACCCCCTGGACTTTAAGCAATGAGGTAGTCTGGGATAAAACCCATAAAATCGGTGGAAAATTGTTTAAGATTGCTGGAGTAATTGCTCTTTTAGGAGTTTTCTTTCAGAACTATGCCTTCTTCTTCATCATTATTCCAGTAATTGCAGTCTCTGCCTATACCATTATTTATTCCTATGTGGAATACCAAAGGGAAACAAAATAATAGCATTATGGGAAATTTTTCCTAAGTAAGGTAAAATATCCAAGGAGTGAATACCCCCTGGATACTCCTAAATTAACCCTATCAATTAAAGTTCAAGTTCCATATTTATCTTTATTAATTTTGATGCATGTTGGTGGAGCAATTTTTTTGGCATAACGTAGAGCTTTTTTCTCACTGGAAAAAGTACGGTCTCCAATCATAATCGGTGGGAAAATCGTTTTACCATGATAAGACTGATAGCCAAATTTAACTATATATTCGTCCTGACTTTTAGATATTTCACAATAATCATAATTATTTTTGGTAATATTCATAATATTGAGTCTCTCTCAGTTTTTTATTAACTTTTATAAAACACTGGGGCTAATAACAATAGCCATACTATATTTGGGATTGGCGGTTAGATTTAAATTCATAAATTGGTCATAAGAGATAGTATAGTCTTTCCCGATGGTCGGATCATTGGTAACTATTTCTTTTTTCTCAGAATCAAAGCCAACAATAACACGAGCATGAGCCAGAGGGTTAGTTTCCTTATATTTCTGTATTGCTATTAAGGGAATTTGGTTGTAAAGATATTTTTCAATTTCTTCCAGGGTTAAAACAGTAAAGGAGGCCTCAAATCCTAAATCCTTAGCAAATTTAACCATTTTATAAATATCCCCTAAACCATCTGGTTTAATAATTTCTTGGGCTAATTCCTGCTGGGTCACCTGAACTCCAAAATAATTTAAGGTCATTGCCCCGGAGGCAGGTAAGCACCAATTAGTACCGGCGTATTTCTGATAGGGAACTTCCAGATAAACTGAACCAGTCTTAGCCTTATAATCATTCTCTGTTAGGAAGCTGCTAGTGAGCAGATCACTCTCCTGATTAGCAAGCTCTGTTTCTGGTATAATTCCACTACAGGATGTTAAAAAGAATACCGCACTTATGATCAGTAAGATTTTACTGATGTTGATTAATTTTCCCCAAACTTTCATTTTATCCACCCCTTATGACCAGTTGAAAAAGAAGCAAAGTTTGGGCAAAATAAAAAAAGGTGGTAGCCTGGCAACCTTGGTCTTAGACTTTAGGCCCATAACTTTGCGCCCTATTCTTTCGAATAGTTTGCCTTTTTCAACCTTATTATTTAAATTTTTTTATTTATACTTTTTATTTTTTTGCTAAAAGAAAAAGAAGTCGGTAGGCTGGCAATCTTAACAGTTTCCTGCCTTAGACCCAGTCCTTTGCGCCCTATTCTTTCGAATAGTTTGCCTTTTTCAACTTCAAATAATAAATATCAGGATATTCAAGGGGAATTCTTCCCCTTGAGAACCCTTGAATTAATTTCTGACTAGCAACTGTATTTAAATGATATACGTTATACGTAATACGGTATTGTCATTGCAAGGAGCAAAGCGACGAAGCAATCTCATCCACTTATATCCGCATCTTTTATCTGAAAACAGTTAACTGCAAACTGATAACTATTTATCACCCTCACCTTCCCTCTCCCTTCTAAGGGAGAGGGATATGGTAATATAATATCATATTTTCTAAATTAAGGATAATATTTTTAAAATATCGAAATTTCAAAGAAATTTCGATTCTACTATATTTATTCCCTAAATAAAAATATTTAGACAAAAATTTTACTTAAAATTAAAATTTTTTTTATTTCTGCAATAATTTAGAAGGATAATCTATTCTATTAGATAATTTATCCTGATAACGTTCCAGGGCGAGCTGGATCAACCTATCTATCAATTCGGTAAAACCAATTCCGCTTTTTTCCCATAATCTGGGATACATACTTACCTCGGTAAAACCTGGAATAGTATTGATTTCATTAAGGTAGACGTGGTAGGAATTGCTTCTCTTCTGGACCAAAAAATCAACCCGGGCTAAACCTGCCGCATCAATTGCTAAAAAAGCAAGCTTAGAGAGGTTTTGAATTTGCTTGGTTAGCTCATCAGGAATCTTAGCTGGAATAACCAGCCGGGTATGCTCATCAATATACTTGGAATCATAATCATAATATTCTCCCGCCGGTTGCACCTCACCCACCATTGAAACTTCTGGTTCATCATTACCCAGGACACTACACTCCAGCTCAATATTATCTTCTACTCCTTCTTCGATAATAATTTTACGGTCATAAGATGCAGCTAAATCAATGGCAGGAGCTAATTCACTTCTTTGCTGCACTTTACTGACCCCCACACTGGAACCCAGATTGGTCGGCTTCACAAAAAGAGGAAAATTAAATTGTTCTTCTATTTCTGCTAATATCTTTTTTTTCTCAATGTTCCATCTTTTACGCTTTATCATCATCCATCTGGCATGAGGAAGCCCTGCTTGCTGAAAAATCTTTTTCATCAGTTCTTTATCCATAGCCAGTGAGGAGGCCACTACCCCTGAACCTACATAGGGAATACCAATTAATTCTAACAGACCCTGCACGGTACCATCTTCTCCATAAGGTCCATGTAAGAGAGGGAAGATAACATCTAACCTTTCTAAAGGAGAATAGGCAATCTGATTATTTCTTCTGCTGGCGACTAAAAATTGATGATGGTCTGTTTTACTTTCCCAGCAAATTATCTCTTTTCCCTCCACTCTACCAGTAAGTAGAGCCTGGCGACTATCAGAAGGTGATAACCAGTAACCACTTTTGGTAATACCAATCGGTATAGCTTCATATTTTTCAGTATCAATGGCTTTCATCACTGAGCAGGCTGAACAGAAAGAGACTTCATGCTCACCTGATTTTCCTCCAAACAATATCCCTACTTTTAATCTTTCTGGCTGTTTCATGATATTCCTCTCTCTAAAATGATATCTCTGAATTTACCTCAAGCTCAATAGCTATAAAAAATATTATCCTCCACCTATCACCGGGAATACCTCAATCATATCGCCCTCTTTTACCTGATAATCAAAATTAACTATTTTTTTATTAACCAAAACCATCCCCACATAACCGATAACTTCCTTGGGTAAAAAACGGTTCAGAATCGATAAAATATCCTCTTGAGAATCAAGCTGCAAATTTAAGACTTTATTAGAATTATCCTTCAGGTATTGTTCAAAACCAGAATAAAACCTAATGGTTACTTTCATGCCTATCACTCCTGCTTCTTTTATTCTTCTCAGTAATAGTATCTCCTTTAAGTGGTACTATCTGCTTCATCTTTTCTCTCTGCTCCATCTTTTCTTTAATCTCTTTTTCCAGACCTCTCTTCGTTGGGAAATAATACTTTCTATCTTGCAGTTGTTCAGGAAGATGCTGTTGATCCACTAAGGCCTCCTGAAAATCGTGGGCATATTGATAACCTTTTCCATAACCCATCTCTTTCATCATCCTGGTAGGAGCATTGCGAATTACTAAAGGTACTGGCAAAGGACCATATCTTTTGATATCCTGACTGACCAGTTGCCTGCCTTTATAGAGTGCATTACTCTTGGGGGTATTGGCTAAATAAACTGCCGCCTGGACAAGGGCTAAATCTCCCTCTGGCATACCCAAGAAATGAACTGCCTGCATTGCCGAAACAGCAACCGTAAGAGCCAGGGGGTCAGCATTCCCTACATCTTCCGAAGCAAACCTGACAAGTCTACGGGCAATATAGAGGGGGTCTTCACCTCCTTCAATCATACGGGTAACCCAATATAAGGCTGCATCCGGATCAGAATCACGCATACTCTTATGTAAAGCAGAAATAAGATTGTAATGCTCTTCCCCGCTTTTATCATAACGGAGGATATTTTTCTGAGCAATTTCCTGGATTATTTTCCGATCTATTTTAATTTTTTCCTTCTCTTCTTTATCCTTCTCCTTATTCTTATCCTTACCCTTCTCTTTATCCTTAAAGTCAGCAATTCTGGTATTGACGGCAAATTCTAAGATATTCAAGGCTATGCGGGCATCTCCGTAAGAAAGCTGGATAATGAGATTAATTGCCTCTTGCTCAATCTCTATCGGTAAATTTCCAAAACCAGCTTCTTGGTCAGTTAAAGCTCGCTGAATAATTTTAGCTAAATCTGCCTCGCTCAGTGGCTCCAGGACATAGACATTAGAACGGGACAATAAGGGAGGAATAACTTCAAAAGAAGGATTTTCAGTAGTGGCACCTATCAAGATAATTGTTCCGTCCTCTACATAGGGCAGAAAGGCATTCTGCTGAGACTTGTTAAAACGATGAATCTCATCCACAAAGAGAATAGTCCTCTGTTGATGGAAGGTCCAGCGCTGTTTCACCTCTTTAATTATTTCCTTCAAGTCAGGAATACCAGAGGTAACGGCACTAAATGGTACAAAAAAACTCTTGGTCATCCGAGCAATAATCATAGCCAGAGCTGTTTTACCAGAGCCTGGTGGCCCCCAAAAAATAAGGGACTGTAGCTGATCATTTTCAATGGCAATACGTAAGGGTTTACCTTTGCCTATAAGCTTTTCTTGCCCGACAAACTCATCTAAATTCTTGGGCCGCATCCGATCCGCTAAGGGGGCTAATCCTGTTATTTTTTCTACCTGTTGATGAAAAAGGTCTCTCATTTTTCTCCTTAACCTCTTTTATCTCATTATCTTATCATCTTTTTCCCATTTTTTAAATAACAAGTTACTCAAAACCATTCTTGCCTCTATTTAAGGATATTTTTCTCTTTGATAAGGTTTCTTTTCACCTCCCTGACCATCTCTGAAAAGAAAAAAGATTGAAGAGAGGTATTTTTATTTGATGAGAGATCTTCACCCTCACCCTATCCCTCTCCTTTCAAGGGAGAGGGAAAAGAGAGTGTTCTTCCCCCTTCTTTTGAGAAATAGGATTAAGATACAGTGTCGAGGGAAGTTATTTAGGCATATACCTAAAATTAGACTATAATAAATTACAATATCAAGGTATAATAATATTTAATTCTTATCTTAATGAGGAATAATAAATAATATATGATAAGTTAGATTTTAAGTCAGATTAATTCCCATAATTTCTATATTTGAGTTAAAAAGAGGATTTATTATAAAATAAAAAAATCCAGAGATAGAAATCATACGGAAATCATACATAATAATAAAATAATAAATATAATAAATATTAAAGCTTGCTGTTAATTCAATGGTTATCAAGGGAAATAATTCCCTGATAAAATAAAATTTGGCAGGAGAGAAAGATTATGAATAATCATACCATTAGGGTGGCCTGTCTCCAGTTAGAGGCGAGACCATTTTCAGAACAGGCTAAAAATAAAGAAAATATATTACAGTTCATGAAACAGGCCGCTCTGTCTAAACCTGATTTGATAGTACTACCTGAATGCATCTACCCCTGTTATTTTTTATCTCCCAGAATCGTCCCTGGTTATAGTGAGCTGGCCAATCTGATTGAGCAATTCTTAAAAGAAGTCCAGGATTTTGCCCGAAAATACCAAACTTTCCTTGCCCTGGGTCTACCTGAATATAACCAGGAAAAAAATGAGCTTTACAATTCCGCACTACTAATTGATGACGAAGGACAAAAGGTGGGACGGGTAAGAAAATCATTTTTATGGCATTTTGATCATAACTGGTTTCAAAGTGATCATCACTATCCCGTTTTTGATACCAAAATTGGTAAAATCGGTTTATTTATCTGTGCTGATGGCCGCCTGCCCGAAATCATCCGCTGTCTCTCCCTACAGGGTGCCGAAATTTTATTAGACCTTACCAATTGGGTCACCAGTGGTCTGGAGAGAAAAGCCTGGTCTAATCCCCAGGCAAATTACATGATACCTACCAGAGCCCTGGAAAATAGAATATGTATTGTGGCAGCAAACAAAATTGGTTTTGAAGAAAAATCAATTCAATATTGTGGGAAAAGTGCCTTCTTCTCACCAGAGGGAAAGACAGTAATGATGGCTTCTCCTGACCAGGAAGAAATTTTAGTTCAAGAAATTGACCTTTCTCAATCCCATCAGAAAAATATTGCCGGGGTTATTGATGTTTTTCAAAGTAGAAAACCGGAACAATATCATTATCTTACCTTACCTACCCACCAGTTACCCATTTGGCAAAAGAGCAAGGAAAAAACGAATATTATTGAGGAAAATCCTTTTGCCGCAGTTATCCAAATCGGAGAACCGCCAGACCAAGACCTTTCTGCCTATCTTTCCAAAATTGAGTATTTTTTCCATACCTTAGCAGAACAAGAGGTACATATTTTTTCTTTTTCTCAAATTAATAATTTTAACGCTCAACAAAGTGCGAAAATACTGGACTTCCTAAAAGACTTGACCAAGAACTATCCTTCACTCTGCTCTATAGTATTGAGTGAAGAAGAAAATTCCCGGAGGTATAAAACTATCTTTCTGGTCCAATCAGGAAAAATAATAGGAAAATATAGAAAAACACATCTGGAATTCTCAGAAAAAGATAAAATTACTCCTGGCGAAAATTATTTTGAAGTCTTTAAGACCCAATTTGGAGTAATCGGAATGATGCTTGATTATGAAGGTTTTTTCCCGGAAATTGCGCGCATCTTAACCTTAAAAGGTGCCGAAATAATCATCTGGCCAGCTCAATTTAGTCATGATGAACATCTCAAAATCGCTCAGACCAGAAGTGCAGAAAACAAAATCTTTATCATCTGTCCTAATTCTATTCAGCAACAAGGTAATGGTCATAGTATTATTACCTCTCCAGCCGGGCAAATTATTACTGGCTGTCTGGAAAATCTAGAAATAGCAAGTATAGCCTCAATTTCTCCAAGCTTAGCAAGAGATAAAATTATCGTCCCTCATACCCATGCCATTTTAGGACGCCAACCCGCATCTTATAACTTATTAACCTCTCCTCTCCCCCCTCTTTCAAAGGGAGAAGGTTAGAATCAGATAGTAACAGTAAGAAAATTTAGTGAGGGTACTATTTTTGAAAGTAGAATTAATTATTAATCATACTGCTGGTGGTGGAAAACCACAAAAAATAATTTCTGAAATTCTCAGTTACTTTGATACCATGAACCTGAAATACCATCTCAGCTGGACTCCCTCTCCGGGAGGAGCAACTACCTTAGCCCGGCAAGCTGCAGAACAGGGGGCAGACCTGATCGTCTCAGTTGGTGGTGATGGTACCATCAATGAAATTATCAATGGGATTATTCCAACACAAAATCAGCCAGCTTTAGGCATAATTCCTGCCGGATGGGCTAATGATTTTATCAAAAGCACCTCTATACCTAAAGATATTTTTCAGGCCTGTCAGATTATTCCTAAGCAGAAAACAAAAATGATTGATATAGGACTAATTAATGAGCAAATGTATTTCGCCAATGTGTGTGGTATTGGTTTTGATGCTGAGATTGCTGCTCGAGCCAATCAGATGAAAATAAATCATCCTGACTGGAAAACATTAAGTGCTTATGTTTATGTCTTTGCCACTATCCAAAAGCTGCTTTCCCCTCTATCTTCTTTTCAGGCTAAAATAACTATTGATAGACAGGTATTAGAAGGCGAGATGTTATTTATAGCAATTGCCAATGGCAGAGTGGAAGGTGGTAAATTTAACATTACTCCTGATGCTGAAATTGATGATGGCTTACTGGATATCTGTGTTGTTGGTAAAATGAATAGGTTTCGCTCTCTGTATCTTTTACCAAAGGCCATAAAAGGAACGCATCGTGAGGTAGCAGAAGTCAGCTTCTTTAAAGGAAAAGAAATAAGGGTAGAGGCTGATAGAGAGGTAACTGCTCAGGTTGCCGGTGAAATAATACCAGCCCAAAATAACTATCACATTAAAATCTTACCTAAAAAGCTTAATTTAATTGTATCCTGAAGAAATTATTTGCTCAGTATCACTAGCTACCCTGTTAAACAATTCTCAGAGCAAAGAGAGGGCAATGAGGTACACAATAACCACAGGTAAGACATTGGTTATAATCTACAAAAGCCTTCCCATCCTTCAAGGATAGGGCTTGATTAGGACAAGCCTGGACACAGGTGCCGCATCCTTCACAGAAACCAGAAATAAAAAGCTTCTTTCTTTGAAATCCTTCTTTAGCTAATTCTTTTTGATTAATCTTTTTATTCTCAAATAATTTGAGATTTATTTCTAACTCTCGAAGATGGATCATGCCTACCGCAATGGATTCGATTTCCTTTATGTTTCTGACAAAATCGATTGCCTTTTCTATCTGTCTGATTAGATAGCCACCGGCCAGTGCCTTCATGGCATATATGCCCTTACCGGCATCATGAACTTTCTTAATAGCCTGAATCATTTCCTCTGGTGTCCCCCCGATAATACCTAATCCAATCTGATTGATAAGTGGAAAAACAATGTCGATTTCTTTTATTTCAGCGGATTTTTCCACCACCTCTACAGCATGGGTAGAAACTCCTACAGCCCTTATTATTCCTTCTTTCTTTAAGTCCACCAGGCAAGAAAGAGCCCCTGCTCTTTTCTGAAAAACATTCTTATCTTCTCGCGCTGCATGGATGTGAAAAATATCAATATAATCACGGTTCAATTCTCGGCAGGCTTCCAAGACTGCCTCTTTCATTTCTTGATAACCAGTGGCATGTGATTTACTGGCTATAATCACTTCTTTTGGAAAATCAACAAGGGCTTCTCTAATATGAGGGTAGGTTTGATAAGCCTGAGCAGTATCCAGAAAGTTAATCCCGGCAGATAATCCTTCCCGAATAACCTTGGCTCCTTCTTCAGAAGAGATATTAGCCTGCAGCGGTCCCATAGGCAAAACACCAAAACATAATTCACTTACTTTTATTCCCGAATTTCCCAGTGTATTATATTTCATCTTTTTCTTCCATCTTCCCCTTCCTGAATTTTTCCAATCTATCCATATAATATCATAACATACATCATAATATACATTTAATTATTTATATTTTATATGAAGATTTTCTATCTTACTAAAATTTACACTAACAAATTTTACCTTAACTAATCATTGTGGTGCAGATAAAGAAAACTAATTTTTCCAAAAAAATTCTTATTTTTTGAAAGAAATTAACTTTATTTTGCGTATAAGTTGGTAGGCTGGGAGATAAATACTCCCATAAATCAAATAAAAGAAAAGACTAACAAAGAAGGGAGGTGAAAAGATTGTGAAGACAAAAAAGATTGCCTTATTAGTGTTTGTGGTAGCTATCGCTTTCTTGTTTTTGAGTATTGCTTCCTTTGCTGAGGCACGTAACCAGGGGGGTTTTACTGCTAAATGCGGTGCTCCGTGTGGTTGCCTAAACCGGGAAGGTTACCCTGCTGGTAGGTATTCTGGTTATCCTGATTGGGAAAATAAAGGCGGGAGAATGATTAATTTAGATCTTTCTGAAGAACAGATTACTGAAATCAAGCAGATTAGATTGGAGTTTCAAAAGGCTTCTTTAGAATTAAAAAAGGAAATGGAAACAAAAAGGCTGGAAGTTAGAGAATTGATGATGGAAGACCCCCTTGATATGGCGAAGATTAGAGCAAAATGGGAAGAAATTGCTCAACTACAGGTAGAATTAAAAGTAATGGCACTAGAAAATCAACAGAAAGTAAAAGAAGTACTAACACCTGAACAACTGGCAAAATGTCCTATGGGTTTCCCCAGATTAAGATTCAGGTAAGAAATTAGAGAACCCTGGTACCCTCTCCCTCAAAGGGAGAGGGGTAGGGTGAGGGTGTCAGAATATATTATCTTTGATTTATCCGTTCCAGGTAGGTGCAATAGGCAGAACCTGTCTCAGTTATAATAATTTCATCTTCCTGTTTCCTAATAAATCTAAGAAATTTTAACACCTCCAAAATAGCTTCCGCCTCTTTTTCATCAATAGCCATCTCGGTAGTCATTTCCTGAAACATATTTTCTGTTACATAATGTCTTTCATAAATCTCATATAAAACATCTTTACTATGCGGAACTAAAAGATAATCAGCCGACAGAAATAGCCACTTAACTTTTTCCTTTTTCTCTTTTTTATATAGCTCAATAGTCTTACTAATTTCTTCTTCCCTTAATTTTTGCTCCTGCTTTTCAATGTTTACCTGATCCATCCAGGCCATAACAGTGCCAGCAATTAATTCCTGAAATTTCTGGTCATCTTTAAATAGCTCTGGAATATTACGATGTTTTTGTAATGGTCCAGTACTTCCTAAAAAATCGCTTTTTATATTCCGATCTAAAAAATGGTAAATATCTTCCTGAAACAAAAAAATGGCACAAAATAGACAGACAAAGAATAGGGCTATCCAGGAATTGGTTAATGCTACCCAGCCTCCCTCAAGAGGCCACCAAATCATAATCAAAAGCAGAGTAACCAAACATAAAATACCATAAGGTAAGATATTCAATACAATTTTTCGCATGAGATTTCTTTCGCATTTATTAATTATTTATTATTATAGTTCCTCTAATACTTTCAGTATAGCAGGCAGATATGCTGGTAAATCATTAGGTGTGCGTGAGGTAACCAGGTGATGGTCTACTACTACCTCCTGGTCCAGGTAATTAGCTCCTGCATTTATCAAATCATCTTTAATAGCAAAAAAGCAGGTGGCATCCTTTTCATTCAATATTCCTGCGGAAATAGGAACCCAGGCTGCATGGCAAATAGCTGCTACCAAACCATCTTTTTCAAATATTTTACGGACAAAACCAAGTATCTTTGGATAACGTCGCAGATGATCAGGAGCATAACCACCTGGAATAACTACTCCCACAAAATCATCCGCTCTCACTTCTTCAATGGAGAAATCAGCTGCTACCGGATATTGATGCTTACTGTAATAAGTCTTCTTCTCGGGTCCTACAACCTTGACCTCATAACCTGCCTCTTTAAGCCGATAATAAGGATACCATAATTCCTGGTCTTCATATAAATTTTCAACCAGTATGGCTACTTTCTTATTCTTAGCATTTTCCATCTCTTTTCGCCTCCCCTTTACATTCTTAATGTATATTTTTTATATTATTTATTATTTTATATTAATGATATTACCACAAATTAAAGTCAATAAAAAGAAATTCCCTTTCACTTTTTTATATAAAAAATCACTAGTTAAAAATTTCAAACATTGATTGAATGGTAACCATTATAAATTCAGGAATATTATATCGAAAATAACATAAACAATGGCTATTACAAGTAGGATAAAAAAGTCTTTACTGGTAAAATATATTAAAATTATTAATAAAAAGCTATCTAATTATCTATCTTAATTGATAGTTTTGATTTTTTTATCAATCTCGTCATAAAGTTCTAACCCAGCCTGCTCAAAAACCCTTAGTAAATCCTCATAAGTATTTTCACCGCCCAGTAGATTCCAAAATTCAGAGCCCACTAATACTTCCTGGGATAAATCGAATAATCCTTGCAGGGTCCAGCGTTCATATGGCTTTGGTTCATAAGGGTTGTAAGGAATAGCAACTATGGTTTTGATATTCGCTTCTGGTTTGATACTACCCCGCATGGCAATCCAATCGAGTAATTGCTTTTTTATACCGATAAATTCATTGATGTTTGGTTTATTTGCCTTCGGTTCAGCAATCATTTTACCAATTTGCTCAAAAATTGAAGTACCTAGCATAGTATTTACTGACTGGATAAAAGAAAACAGCGCCATTCTATCTTTGCCAAGTAAGCGAAAATGAAAAGGCATTGATTTGGTTTCCGGAGTATAATTTGTTAACTTATTACGAATTTTTTCTACCAGATAATCTTTTATTTGTTTGCTTTGAATTGTGCTAAGTGCCATATTATCTTCCGTTTTTCAAATGGAAAATTATCTCAGAATAGGGTGATTTATCCCTTTCCGTTCTATTTAACACGGGACGTTTAAACTGATTTATAATTTTCATACCAGCTCGCTGAGCTATTGCTGGATAAAGATTATACTTATCATTGGCTACTAAAAATACATTAAAATCATTTACTAAACATCTTTTACAGTTTAACAGTACCCTGGAAATCCCTTCTACATAAGAAGCTCGTGCTTCTGTTCCTTTCCCTTTATAAAGGGGGCCTATCTCAAGTTCGTCTTTACGTTTAAAACCAAAAAGATCATAAGCATAAGCATGTTGTTCGTGGTAATCAATTTGCCCCACATATGGCGGTGAAGTAAAGATACCCTTGATTTTATTTTTTGATAATAGCTCAAAAAATTTTTTATTTCGTTTTTCAACTTCTTTAAAAATATCCACTGTGCGGGAATCAGCTGAAATAATTGTATAGTAGGAATTAGTTTTTAATTTAGAAAATGCCTTTAATCGGTAAATTGTATCAGTTGCATAGCGATTAAACCAATTTTTTATGGAAAAAATAGGCTTGCAAATTTTTTTATGTTTCCAACAATAGTAAGTAGTTACTTGTGGTTCTTTTAAGGTAGCTAAATCCGAATGTGTTGTTGCACGGCAAGACCTGATTGTTCGGCTTAGAATTATTGCCAAAATCTTTTTATTTCTTACATCTTGAACTTTTTTGATTTGCTCAAAAGCAAAATCAATTTCTTTCCTAACATTTTTGATATACCACTTATCCAAAAAATTCTGAGCAGAAAAATGGTTAAGTTCAATGCCATATTTCCTGATAAGTTCATTGTAAATATTTAAAAATTCCCTTTCCTTTTCAACACCGTATTTCTCTTCATCTATTTGTTTAGTATATACTTTATGCTTGAATTCGGGACTAGGAAAATATTTATTATTAAATTCAGCTAAACGAAGACCCAATTCGTATTCAAAATCTATCATATTGTGATTAGTTTCAAACCCGGTAATTGCTTTTTGTATTTTTTTAATTTCCTCTTCTAAAGAAGTAAAATCATAATTAAGGAGTTTTGTTTCCGCAATAAGGCAATTGAAACGAGAAACATCAATACCAATTGAGTGTATACTCATTTCATGAGCCTGTACTAACGTAGTTCCCGAACCTGCAAAAGGATCAAGAATAATATCACCGGGTTTAAAATAAACATCTTTTTTAAAATCATCTGTATGGTCATCAATAAAATACTGAACTAGTTGAGGGATAAACTTTCCTTTATAGGGATGTAAGCGGTGCACATGTTTTGTGGTATCTTTTTCTCGCAGGTGATCAAAAGACAAAGTCCAATTTAAATCATTACCTAGTTGTTTTTTCCAATTTATCTCCCGCCAACCCCGATAAGATTGGTAATAATTTTTTAAATCATCTACATCTATAAGTACCGAATTTCTATTATTATACTTTCTTACTTTTCCATATTGAACTAAATAGGAAATATTTGATTCACTAATATCCCTTTTCAGAAAATCACTTACCCATCTACTTGCTTCTTTAATGGTAAGTAAAGTCTTTGTTGGTTGCATATTATTCCATCAAACCCTCGATCAATATCTTATTAAGTTCTGGGAAAATTTTAATTATAACTAGAAGAACACAATTTTCTTTATCTATAAATTATGATAACAAATTAGCCTAAATCAAGCAATAAAAATTCGTTGTATTATATAGAATTATTCACTAACTTATTTATGTCTAAAGTAGTGAGATTAAGAAGCAACTTAATGTAGATTGGATGGTCGGGGCGAGAGGATTTGAACCTCCGACCTCTTGGTCCCGAACCAAGCGCGCTAGCCAAGCTGCGCTACGCCCCGCATAGCTATACCATAAATTATATCATAGCTCACTCACAGTAACTACTATTTTTAGCCTGACCGCTATAAAAGCGGCGGCAATCACTTTCAACAAATCCCCAGCTAAAAAGGGAATCACCCCTACTATAATAGCTTCTTTTACTCCTATTTTGGTAATAATTATTAGCTGTACTACTCCAAAAAGATATATTAGGAAAGCACCCAGTAATCCTATGGTGAAATAAGGAAATATTTTGGCTTCTCTTAAGTTTTCAGTGAGTTTACCGATAATATAAGCAGAAATAATAAAGCCTATTAAAAAACCACCAGTTGGTCCGAATAAGACTCCCATACCACCTCTAAAACCCGAAAAAACTGGTAAACCAACTGCTCCCAGTAATACATAGATTAGCTGACTTAAAGCGCCGAGTTTACTGCCTAAAACCATTCCCGCTAGGAAAGTAAATAGGTTCTGCAGACTTATGGGAACTAAGCCAATGGGAATAGAAATAAAAGCGCCAATTGCAGTCAGAGCGGCAAATAAAGAAATTAAAATCATCTGGTAAATAGTTATCTTTTCCATTATTAAAACCTTAGCTGAATAGCTTAACCTGATTCATAATAATACCATTCATCATTTACTCGATATAGGATATCTGTTCCAATCCAATAGCATGGTTACCTTTATAAATATTCCCCAGGGAAGCATCTATAGCAATCTTATCACCAGTTTTAAATTCATTATTGTTAATAGTACATTTCTTTTCCCCTTCCAGTACTATTAAGTGTTTACAATTCACCACACAAATTTTACCTAACTGGGCTGCAGTGACTGCAGCATGAGAAGTTACTCCACCACGTGCTGTTAACAATCCATCACATTCAAAAATCATCTCTATATCATCAGGTACCGTATCTGGCCTAATTAAAATCTTATGTTCTTGAGGATATCTTTCAGCCAGTAGTCTTATATCTTCCAGGTTAAAGGCCACCCGACCATTCATTGCCCCTCTACCGATTCCGATGCCCATTCCAACTAGATAGTTAAGAATATCTGGGCTGGTAAAAATAGGAGTTTTCTCTTTATCCTTCAAGGTATATGGTCTGGTTTGTAAAATATATAAATCTTTCTTGTGTTTAGATTTAAAAGTAAATTCAATTTCTTGATGGTCATACCCTCTATTATAAATTAACTCTTTTGCTAACCTCAGTAATTCTTGATAAATTTCCGGGAATTGTTTTTCCAGAGAATCTCCTTTAAACTGAGGAAACTTTTGGGTTTGAAACTCAGAAACCGGTAGAGGATAAACTAATCCTGATACAATATCTTCTCCCTGACTGCAACGAGTAAAATCACCATATAAGGTAACCTCCGAACTTTTTGCAAATGGTATCTTGGTGAAGAAGACACCGGTCCCCGATTCAGTATTAATATTGCCAAGAATCATTTCCTGTACTATAACTGCCGTTCCCCATTCTTCAGCAATCTGAAGTTTTTTACGAAATATTTGAGCTCTAGCATTATACCAGGATTGAAATACAAAAATTATAGCCTGAATCAGCTGCTGGAAGGGATCTTCTTCTAATTTAACACTATAGTCGTGTAATAAATTTTTATAAGAAAAGGCAATTGTTTTCATCTGATTTCTGCTAAATTCTCTCTTTTCTTCTACTCCATATATTTTTTTAAACTTTAAGATTAGCCTGTCAAATTCATCACGCTCAATCCCATGAGCCATACCCCAATTTTGCAATAATCTTCGGTAAGAATCCCAGGCAGCCCATCCATACTCAGGGATTTTGCTTAAACTTTCAGCAATTTCATCGTTCATACCTATATTCAAAATAGAATCCATAGCTCCAGGCATGGGAATGACTGTTCCTGAACGGACTGCCAGTAATAAGGGATTATTGGGATCACCAAACTTCTTCTTAGTTATCTTTTCTAATTCTACTAATTTATCTTTAATCATCCCTAATATTGCCTGGTACATTTCAGGAAACTGGATAAAAGCTTCTCTATCTCGGAACCATTCTGTGGTCAGGACAAAACCTGGCGGAACTGGGAATTTGTAGGAATATAATTTTTTCAAATAATAGGCTTTGGCACCCAAAAATATCTGATTATCAACTCTGGGATTAGACTTATGCAAGGAAGTACATAGCAATTTGGGGTTATAATTGAGTAGCATATGGATAACTTCCGGTTTTAATCTCCCCATCATATTTCTTAAAGTGCTCAGTATTTTGGAGACATAATTATCTAAATTTTGTACTAAAAAAGCTGAAACGATTATATCACGGTAAAACTCTTCTGATTTCCGGTAGATAATGTGTTCCAGACTGGTTTTATCAAGAGTATCGAATCCCTTTATGTTTTGCTGAATAATCGTTTTCAGAGGGGAACTGAAGGGCTGGATATAATAATTATCAATTATTTCTTTAATATTGAGGGTAATAAAATAAAAAATATTTACAAATTGCTCCATAGAAAAGGTTGTAGTTTTAAAACTATAATTAAGCATTTCCAGATGGGAGTTAAAATTCTCATTAGAAATACCATTTAAACTCAATCCTTCTTTAAACAAATCCAGTATTCTAGCAGCATTATGGAAACCATCAATAGTCATATAATCCAGATTTATTTGACTGATGAATTTACTGATAAGATAATCGACCAGTTTCTCCAGACGCAAAATTAATCCCATAGCTACAAACTTCTGTTCATAATATTGTCCATACATAGAAGGAATTCCGGAGGCAATGTGACGCTTATAGTATATACTTTCCTGAGCTTTGGTCCTGGGAGATTCTAGAATGATCTTCTTTAAACTGGAAATCATTTTATAGATAAGTTTTATCGAGGTGACGTATCTATTATTTTTAATATTTTTTTCTAACCTTTTTATTTCTTGGTTGGTAAAAAAATTGGATTTCTGTAAATCAAGGTAGATAAATTTGTAATCCAGTGTATATTTATGCTTTAAAAGTTGATAAAGTTCAATCAGGTAAATAACTCGCTTGCTATCACAGTCGTCAAGGCTATTGATTTTTTCTAAAGCCTTTTTTATTTCATCAATATCCTCTTCCAGTATAGCTTCTGGACTTACTTTCATTGATTTACAAAGCTTACCTGTAATATTATGTACCGGAGCAAACCACTTTCCTGATGTAGACAATTCTTTTTGAACATCCTCAGGAATATATTCTAACAGAGGATGATAATTTCGGTCATACCAGAAACAGAAAATTCTTCGTATCAGCTCTATCTGAGAGTTATTGCTTTCTACATGTACCTGCTTTCTTAAAAAGTGGATTAATTTATCTTCACTATAAGAGAGTTTATCTATATCTGTGGAAATTTCCCTGATCTTTCCCTCTGCTCCAATAGTACTATAATAAACCGGGAACAGGCTTAACAATTGTTTTATTAAAACATAGTTTGATTTGATATCACTATTGAGCAATTGGCTAATATCTCTTTGAAAAAGGTCTTCATCGCGAAAGAGTACTCCCCCTATCTTCAAATTTACAATCAAGGCAGATATCAACTTACTGCTATATTTTGGCGAACTCTTGATTAGTTCCAACCATAATCTGGTCATTTTCAAATGATTATGATTTATCTGGACTTGCCATTCGTCATCAACCTTTGCTTCTCCAGGGTAAACAAACCCAAATGCAATGAGTTGATCGTTAAAAATATCTATCCTGCTCTGGTCCCCTGTTTGATAAATCTTTTGCCCCAATCTCAATAGGCATTCCAGGACTTTTTCCATATTTTCCGATTTCAAGTTATTAAAAACAGAAAAAGTCACCTTTAAAAAACAATCAAAAGCTAAACTTATAAATTCATTTGGTGAAAATTCCTTAAACAGCCGGGCTAATTTTGCTAATAGAGAGGCTCTTAAGCCAATAATTTCCGGTATTTCCAATAAATAATAGGTAAAATATATTTTTTCTAAAAGCGGAATCTCTTTTTCAATTAAACCAATTAATTTATCTGTGAATTCTTTAAAATCAGGAATACTTTCCAAATCTTCCCAGGTATTGGCCTGGGATAATTTTTTCTGAGCATCTCTAATAAGTTTTTTTTCAACTTTAGAAATTTCTAAAATTGCAGTAGAATGTTCTTTATAAAAAAACTCATCTCTTTTCTCACACCATTTCTTAAAATTTAAACGATTTTGCCATATAGCTATATTTTCTTGAAGAGATATTTTAAGTAAAGTAGTAGTCCTCTCTGAATAGGCTCTATTCTTCCTAAATTGAACAGGAATCTTCTTCAAAAAACTTGAGGCGTATATTATCATTTCTGGATCATCAGATAAGTTCTTCTCTAAAATGTCAAGCACTACCTCAGCAAAAATATCAACCTGCATTTTAAACCCGCTATCACTGCTCAATTCTTTAATGAATTCCAAGAAAGTATTAAGAGCAAGTTGTCTATTCTGATAATCAAGCTTTTGATTTAAAAAATCTTTAAATAAGGTTAAGATAGCCTTTAAAGCCTTATTTGCTTCAGGATGAGATTTATAAAACCATAAATCATTCAAGGCAACCCCTCTGAGTTTTTTATTGATTAATTCCGGTCTAAGAGGGGAATTATGGACTTCTTCCAATAGATTATTTATCCGCTGATGGATACCGAAATGCGCAGTGCTTATATCTAACAACCATTTTTGCTCAGGAGGAAAACTCTTCTCATTCAGTGTTTGTACCAGGTCTTTATTTTCCATAACCATCTTTGTTTATTTTGAAATCCTCCCTTCTTATCAATAATATCTTAGAATGGTTCCAGATATTATCTCTGAAGATTTACCATCTTCTGTTTTTAAAATTAATGCACCCTTATCATTGATATCAATGGCTTCCCCAACTATTACTCTGTTTCCTACATCCACTTCAATTATTCTCCCAATGGTGTCATTGTATTTCTTCCATTCTTCCAAGATAAAGAGAAAACCATCCTTTTTATATCTCTCATACCGGTTTTCAAATTCAACACAAAGATGCTGAACCAACTTTATTCTTGATACCTCTTTGCCGGTAATTGCTTTTAAGGAAATGGAATTGCTTTGAATATCCTCTGGAAACTCAAAAAGATTGTTATTTACATTTATACCTATTCCCACTATAACCCATCCTATATTTTTTGCAACCACACTCATTTCAGTAAGTATCCCACAAACTTTTTTCCCATCGATTAATACATCATTAGGCCATTTTATTTGCACTTTTATGTTCGGAATTAAGGGGGAGATGATTTTAGCAACTACTACGGCAGTCATTAAAGTGATTATAGGCATATAGGAAGGGGTAAGTTTAGGATATAATATCAGGGAAAGCCAAAGACCACCTGGCGGTGAAAACCATTTTCTTCCTAATCTCCCTTTCCCACCATTTTGCTGCTCAGCAATGATTATTGTTCCTTCTGGTACTTTATCTTCTTTATTTAGAATCTTTTGTTTGGCAATTATATTGGTAGATTCCAATTCAGGAAAATAATAAATAGTTTGTCCAATATATCTGGTAGTCAAACCAGGGTAAATTTCAGAGGGCAAAAGGATATCGGGACGGGAAATAAGGCGATAACCTTTTCGGTCATCGACAGCAATACCATAACCTAATTGTTTTAATTTCTGAATTTGTTTCCAGACTGCCACTCGAGAAAGTGAGAGTTTATTACTTAATTGTTCTGCCAATATAAAGTTTTCCTCTGAGAGATGAGACAATACCGGGATATCTAAACTTTTTATCTTCATGTTAGTCATTAGTCAATACTCTCAGACCTACTGCTTCCTGCCTATTACTTAAAGTCAGTGGGATGAAAAGATACCTTTTCCATACCCTGCAATTTAGCCCTAATCTGATCAATAATTAGTTGAAGATGTGTTGCTTCCTGCACAAAATCCAGCTCATCAGTAGCTACTGTCAAGATAGGACAAAGGGAAAAATTTTCCACCCACTTTTCATATAAAATATTAAGCTGTTCTAAATAAGTTCTGGAAATCATCTGCTCATAATCTCTGCCTCGTAAGGCAATTCTGCGCTGTAAGGTAGGTATAGAGGCTTGAAGGTAAATAATAAGGTCAGGAGGTGATAAAAAATCTACCATGATTTTAAATAATTCTCGATAATTATGATAGTCACGTGGACTCATTAGCCCCTGTTCATACAAATTTTTGGCAAATATATCTACATCTTCATAAATACTACGGTCCTGTACCACAGAAGAAGGATCCTGGACAATCATTTGGTGATGTTGAAAACGTTTAGATAGAAAATAAATCTGCAGGTGAAAACTCCACCTTTTCATATCATAGTAAAAATCTTCTAAATAGGGATTGTTTTCCACTACCTCGTAGAAGGCTTTCCATCCCAATTGTTGACTTAATAGTTCAGTGAAGCTGGACTTCCCGCTTCCGATATTGCCAGATATTATAATAAATTTTTTCATAATTCTCTTCTCTGGATTTCTCTCACTCTTTATCTCTCTCTCGTAATTTTTGACAAACAAGGTCTAAATCTCGACTATTGCCTACAAAATCTAATTCATCAGCATTAAAAATAATCAGTTTGGAATGGGGAAAGTTCTGCTTGTTATTAAAATAATCTTCATAAGCATCGTTTAATCTTGCTAGGTAATCAAAAGAGATTTTTCGTTCAAAGGGACGGTCTCTTAACATTATTCTCTTCATCAGCAAATTGGTACTAGCCCTTAAATAGATAATCATATCAGGGGAAGGAATATCCCGGCACATAATCTGAAAGAGATGCTCATACATGGCCAATTCATTTCCGGATAGATTAAGATGAGCAAAAATTCGGTCTTTGGCAAACATATAATCTGAAAAGGATAATTGTCGAAACAGATCCTGCTGAGTAACCTTTATCTGCTGGTCATATCGACTTAATAGAAAGAAAATCTGAGTTCGAAAAGCATAACCTTTTCTATCTTCATAAAAACGAGGTAAAAAGGGGTTTTCTTCTACCACTTCCAGAATAGTTCTGGCTTGATACCTTTTACTTAATTGCAGTACTAAACTTGTTTTCCCAGCACCAATAGCCCCTTCGACAACAATATACTTACTCTGGAAGTTATACATTTTTAAAAAACCTCTTCTTTTTTTTCTCTTCTATCTTTATTTATGGTCGGGGTATTTAATTTATTTATATCAAAGAATATATTTGCTCACTTATGCTGGACAATTAACAATTACCTATTTAGTTTCTCCTGCTGTTTTCTCTCTGAATTTACTTAAAGCCTGGAATCCATTATAGACTACAAAACTAGCTAAAATTAAGAGCAAAATAGAAATCGATCCCAGCAGTACATTCCCCTTACCAAAATTAGTGAAGACCAGATTAATCAAGGCCACAATGGTAACAACCATCATAAAGGCCATGGGATAGGCAGTAATTTTAAATTGTTTACCCAGATGAGCCAGATAGGCAGTGGCACCCATTAAGGATAAACCGGCTAATAATTGGTTAGCTGATCCAAATAACGGCCAGATGGCTGTCCATTGTCCGGTCAGCGCTAAAGCTCCACCAAATACCACCGTAATAAATGTGCCATAGAATCTGTTGGATACCGCTGGGAATTTTTCTGAAGTTAATTCTTCAAAACTATATCTACCCAAACGGGTAGCGGTATCTAAGGTAGTAAGTAAAAAGGCAGAAATGGTCAATGAACCAAAAACAATACCAGTCTGCTCTGGAATGCCCAAACCAGCCAGGAATTTACCCATACCATGAGCAAAAACACCAACTGCTCCTCCCCATTCTGCCAGTCCTACTTTCATACCCTCTTGAGTTAATATAGCAGCGGACCCCAGGGCAACAACGGCGAGTACACCTTCGATAAGCATGGAACCATAGCCAATCATCCTGGCGTCTTTTTCATTGCTCAGTTGTTTGGAGGTAGTACCAGAGGCAACCAGGGAATGGAAACCAGAAACTGCTCCACAGGCAATGGTAACAAATAACATTGGGAATAAATATCCTACACTAGTTTTAAAAGTAGTAACAGAAGGATAAACCAGGGTAGGCCGCACAATCAATATTCCAATTACTCCTCCTATTAAAGCCGCATAAAGCAAGAAAGAGGAGAGGTAATCACGGGGTTGCAAGAGTACCCAGACTGGTAGGATTGATGCCAGGATAACATATCCCATTAAAATCCAGGTCCAGGTAACCTGGTTGAAGAATAAAAATGGCCAGTTAAGACCAATCCAGATAGCAGCGATAAGGAGAATAACACCTACTACGGTAACAATAGGTAGGCTGATGTTAGCTCGATAAAGGGCAAATCCCATCCCCAGGGCAATCAATAGCATCAAAAATCCAGCTGTAGCAACCGATCCACTGGCAGCAAAAGCCTGTGCAGTTAGAATGGCAAAGACAGCAATAATCAGCACTAGAGTTAACCAGGTAAACAATAAAAACCAGGTCCTGGCTGACTTTCCTACATACTGACCAATGATTTCTCCTACAGATTTTCCTTTATGTCGCACTGAGGTAATTAGACCAAAATAATCATGTACTGCTCCCACAAACACAGAGCCCAGCACGATCCAGAGAAAGCATGGTAGCCATCCAAACACCACGGCCGCAATAGGGCCAGTGATGGGGCCTGCACCGGCAATTGAAGCAAAATGGTGACCTAATAACACTGGCGCCTTAGCTGGTACATAATCCACCCCATCATTCATAGTGTGCGCTGGTGTCTTTGCTTTTTCATCAATGCCCACTAATTTATCTAAAAAACTTCCATACACATTATAAGCAATAAGAAAAACAATTATAGCTAAAATCAATATTGTTAAAAGATTCATTAATACAAACCTCCTTTAAAATAGATAAGATACCTTAACCTTGAGTAAAATAATATAATTAATAAATTTTGAAATGGTAATAAATTGTGGTTAAATTATCCAGAAAATTAAATACCCCGACCATTAAATTAACTAAAAGCAAACCTTAAGATTAGTTTATTACCTTATTGATTGTTTTTTTATCACCCCCAATTTCCTTTTTAAAAGTATAAATTGGAGCAACCTCTCTACCCTTGGCATTACAAAAAACACAACTATTTTTTACATCAATCAACAACAAACGAAGGTCACACCAACCCTTTATTCCTAAGAAAAAGGTCTTACTATATTTAAATTTTTGGGCTTTAGCAATAACCTCTGGAGCAAAACCTTCCTCGGAGACCATTATCCCATTGACAGTGTGAGACATTACCTCAAAAGAAGGGGTAACTAATTCCTGAGTAGCATTAATCAAAAATCGAGAAAAATCGTTTATCTCACTATCTGTTACCAAGTTTTCAAATCCTTTAACTAAGATGATTTCTTTTTCCTGATACCGGTCAATTTGGATTTTTTTGGTAAGAACATGGCGGTAGTGTTCTATAATAGAAATGGCATAGATATCGACCTGCTGGCCAGCAATGAATTTATTGGTTTCCACATTATAATGCAACTGATATCTCTTTACCAATTCTGCAAGATATTCTGTTAATGAAGGTTGCATTTTACTTTCCAATTCCCGATTCCTGATTCTTATGATATAATTTTTCGTTTACCTCTTACTTCACAAACTACCCTTAATTTTATTACAATAATTTCTAGTTTGCAACTATGATTTAACCAATAATCATCAAAGTATTTAGTAAAATTTTTTAGAATATTTTTGATATTAATTTGAGGTATAGGAATTTCAATAATTCTGTTACCTCAAGATTAAGGAATTGTTTTGTTATAAAGAATTTAGTAAGAAACGATATGCATTTCTTGGAACAGTATTTTTCTTTATTTTTTAACTAACATTTAAACTATACACTAAATTAAATATTAGATACTCAATACTGATAATTGAGGGGTTTCAGGGGACGAAGTCCCCTGATTATCTTGTTGCAAAACAAGATAGCATTTTCTTGAATTATATTATTTTTGAGGGGTTTCAGGGGATACTT
>DKFO01000081.1:63962-108013 GCA_002452835.1 Candidatus Atribacteria bacterium UBA6794
ATTCTCTTGGAGGGGTTTCAGGGGACGAAGTCCCCTGATTATCTTGACATTGGTCAGATTTATGATAGTATTAAAAATATTCATAGTGTTACATTTATCAAATTCGTAACACAAAATATCTAAAAAGGAGTAGGAAATGAGAAGAAATGTTTTAATTATCATCATTGTCATGCTGTTATTATTTTTCACCAATCCCTTATTTACTCTTGCTCAAACTAATAAGGAGAGACTCCCCGGGGTGGTATGCACCACTTCAATCCTGGCTCACCTTACTGAAGAGATAGCTCAAGAATTAGTTTCGGTGACTACTATCGCCCCAGCTGGAATGTGTCCAGCTCATTTCGATATCAAACCATCTCAAATAAAAGCGGTCAGAGAAGCAAAAGTTTTAATTTCTCATAATTTTGAGCCCTGGATTGAAAACCTGCTTGTTTCAGCAGAACGCCCTGATATCAATCGCTTAATTCTTGCTGGCCCCTGGAATATACCATCAGGTGCCATTGCTAAGATTAACCAGATTGCCAATATCCTTAGTGAACAATTCCCTCAAAATGAGCAGCAATTCTTCTTTAATGCACAAAAAATTATTCAGAATATCAACGATAGTGCTGAAGATTTAAAAGCTAAAGCTGATCACTTGAAAGTTAACGAATATAAGGTTATAACCAGTATTCACCAGGAACCTTTTGTCCAATGGTTAGGTTTTAAAGTATTAGCCTCCTATCCAGCACCGGAAACCATTTCGGTCAGACAATTTCTAGAACTACTCTTAATTGGTAAAAGGGAAAAAGTTGCTATTATAGTTGATAATTTACAAAGTGGCACTGATTTGGGAGCAAGATTAGCCTCCGATCTTAAGGCTCAACAGGCTATCCTAACTAACTTTCCTGGACTGATTCCCCAGACAGAAAGTTTAGTAAAAATGTTAAACTATAACGCTGAACAATTATTTAAAGCAATCGGGGAGAATTAACCTATGATTAAACTTACTTTAGAAGGTAGTAATATCAATAGTATGGTAGAATGTGGCATTAGATTACATGGTCATAGTGGTCCTTATCTTAATCTGGGTATTAAGATGGGTTTACTGGCCCTGGAAATACTGGAAGTAAAAGGATACTTCGACCTTTCCACCGAAGTAGAACTGGAGTACCGTACTCCAATGTCTTGCTTAATTGATGGTTTACAGGTATCCACCGGTTGTACTCTGGGGAAAGGAAATATTACGATAAAAAATAATCCTGGCAACATCACCGCCTTATTTAAGACAGACCAAAAAACTTTACAGGTTAACTTAAAGCCGGAAATAACCAGCCTGATTGATTTTCAAAAAGAAAGTTGTGAAGTACTGGGTCAACTAATACTGAAGATGTCCGATAAACAGTTATTTGATTATGAGGTAAAATATGAGTCAGCCAAAAATAATTGAGATGAATAAAGTAAGCACTATCTATGAAGGTGAAAAAACTCCAGCCCTTTTTGATATTAACCTCTCCCTTAATGAGGGTGAATTGGTATGCATTATTGGACCAAATGGGGCCGGCAAAACAACTCTACTGGAAACCCTAAACGGTCTTTTACCGCATACTAAGGGAGAGATTCGTATCCTGGGTCAGGATATTAAAAAGAAGGGGATTTATTTAAGAAAACAGATTGGCTATCTACCCCAGGAATTTACGGTGGATCCGCTCACTCCCTTTTTGGTAAAAGATATTATTCTTATGGGACGCTATGGACAAATCGGACTGTTAAAAAAAATTCCCAAAAATGATTATATCCTGATGGAAGAAAGTTTAAAATTAATGGGAATTATAGATTTGAAAGACCGTCCTATTGGCAAGCTTTCTGGTGGACAATTACAAAAAGTGATGCTGGCCAGGGTATTTGCCAAAAAACCTGCTCTCCTCTTTCTGGATGAACCATTCAGTAATCTGGACTATCACACTACCCATAGGGTAATACTACAAATCTCCAGAGCTCATGATCAAAATCACTGGACTACTTTGCTGGTCATGCATGACCTTAATCTGATTCCCGAACGCTGTAATCGCATCCTCTATCTGGAAGATGGTAGAATAGTAAAAGATGATATTCCAGAAAAGGTTTTAACGGAAAAACTGTTAGAAATTTCAGTAAGGTAAGGTTACTATGTCCCTGACTATTTTTACTATCCTACCCCTCAAGACTCTTGTGATTATCTTAGCTGGCACCTGCCTGGCTGGTGTGGTCTGTTCTCTTATGGGAACTTTTATTGTCAGAATGAAACTTACCTCTTTAGGTTTTTGCATGTCTCATGCTGCTTTTGCCGGCTCTGCTTTAGGATTAGCTCTCTCACTTCCTCCCCTGTGGTTTGCCTTGGCTTTTTCTATCCTGGTTGCTCTTATTTTGGGTCCCCTTACCGAACAATCCAGATTGCAGCCAGAAATAATTCTGGGTATCTTATTTTCTCTGACTATGGCCTTAGGCTTAACTTTTCTCAATTTTATTCCTGATTCTGCCCTCAGCAGTACTGCTATGAGTATCCTCTGGGGTAGTATTCTGGGCATCAGCTCCCTTGAGGTCTGGTACCTCGCTATACTTACCTTTAGTATTACTTTAATTATTATCCTATTCTTCAAAGAATTTCAGGCTATTGCCTTTGACCGCAAAATGGCAGAAGCCTCTGGTATTCCCACCAGACCATTCTATTATCTTATCCTCTTTCTTACTGGTATTACTGTGGCTTTCTCTCTCAAACTGGTAGGGGGTTTACTAATTTTTGCCTTAATTGTAAATCCCGCCTCTGCTGCTTACCAGTTTTTTCATGATTTTAAAAAAATACTAATCTTCTCACCTCTGTTTGGTATCTTTTTCTCCCTGAGCGGACTTGTTCTCTCTTTCTTATTGGATCTGCCAGTAGGCTCTGCTATTGCCATAGTTTCCTCTGTTGGCTTTGGAATATCGGTTCTTTTTTCCCCCAAAAGAAGAAAAGGCTAAAAACTTTTTCCACTCCTTGTTTATTGGATAGTAAGAAGTAAGATAAGTATTATAAAATTTAGGTGACTAAGTGTACTAATACCAAAAATTCTCATATTTTAAAAATTAAGAAAATATTTAATAGAAAAGTTAATGAAGACATGGATAAGAAAAGTGGGCCAAAATGATTTTCCCCGATAGGCAATCCATCCAAACCACAGCCCTGTTATGATACAGGATAATGTTTCTACTTCAGGTTTTCCCAGATGAAGTAAGACAAAAGGAACCATTTGGATAATGATACTTGCTTTACCAAATCGTTCTTTTAATCCGAACAGGACAAAACCTCTAAGTAAGTATTCCCAGGCTAAAAGGGTAGGTACTGTTAAGCAAAAAAATTCATAATAGCTGAATCCTTTCCCATAATATTTATAGACGGCAGTAAACTTTGCTCCGATGAGTAATACTGGTACACTAATGATAACAGTAATCAAGACATAATATAACCAAATACGATAATTCCCTAAAGCAAATCCATAATGGAGGGGATTATCTTTTAACACAAACCGGATAGTCAAAACTGGTAACAGTATAAAATAGAAAATATAACTTAAGGCCAGTGAGGAACCAATCGGCCTATACCACTGCATAGTCAGGGATAAAGTGGCTAATCCTAAGACAATGATAACTTGATAATTGTCTGTTACAAAATACTTGAGTTCCCGGTATTCCTGGGCTAAAAACTGCATAAAATAAACCCTCTGTTTATTATCATATTTATTTGTACTAATTATTTTTAAATATTGGAGTAGCCTTTTCTAATGACCTGATATAATATATATTAGCAGATAATAAAATCTTTTCCTAATATTATTAGTTTTTTATCATACTTTCATTGAAAAATATTCTATTTTATGTCAAAATATTTTATAGCATCGTAATTTTTTAGAATTCAGATACTATAAAATATCCTTTCTTAAATAAGGAACAATATATGTTATCACCCTCACCCTAACCCTCTCCCTTCGAGGTAGAGGGAGGGGAGAGGAAGAGGAAAGGACAATAAATTCTTACTTGAATTCAGGGATTGTCAAGGGGAAGACCGGCGTGGCGATCTCATACTATTATATATTATACCCACATTTTTGACTGAAAACTGCTAACTATTTATAATCCTGTGGGTAGGAGTGAATGAGATTGCTTCGCTCCCTTCGGTTGCTCGCAATGACAAAAATCGTATACCGTATTACGTATAACGTATATCGTTTAAATTAGTCGCTGGTTGTTAGTCGTTGGTATCTGGCATTTGGTTTGACAATTTCTTGTTACTTATTACTGGTTACTTATTACTGAATTGGCTCCTCGCAATGACAAAATGGTATATCGTATTACGTATAACGTATACCGTTTAAATACAGTTGCTAGTCGGAATGTAATTCAGGGGTTATCAAGGGGAATTCTTCCCCTTTAATTGTAATTGCCAAGCAATTTCGATACTATAAGATAAACTACCAAAGCAAAAGGTCATTGCGAGCCTGCCTCTAAACATTAGTTTAGGGGCAGGCGTGGCAATCTCATACTATTATACCTGTATCTTTGGTCTAAAAACCGAGAACCAATAACTTAAAAACCTTTTGATTTGAGGGGTTGTAGGGGATACCTCCCCTGATTATCTTGCTGGTAAAACAAGAGAGAATTTCTTAAACTACTTTTTTTGAGTAGTTTCAAAGGGGGTGATAGAATAATAAATTGTGTTGTTAGTAAGTTAGAAATAATTACCTAAGTATAGCGAATTAATAAATTTTGGAGGTTTATGTGATGAGAAAATTTCTATTGATTGTCTTTACTATTGTTCTGGTATTTTTTTGCCTTAACGGAAATGTTTTAGCTCAAAAAAAAGTCCTGCATATCTATACTGCTTTTGATACCGAAGAAGCAAAATACTATATTGATTCTTTTGAAGAAGAAACAGGCATTGATGTGCAGTGGGTAAGATTATCCTCTGGTGAGGTTTTAGCGAGAATTGAAGCTGAAGCAAGTAATCCCCAGGCCAGCGTCTGGCATGCCGGTTCCAATACCTCTCATATTAATGCAGCTTCCAAAGGACTGCTGGAGCCTTATAAACCCAATACTGATTTTGAATTGCCAGAACTATTCCATGCTGATGATTGGGCCTGGACTGGATTCTACACGGGGGCAATTGGATTTGTTACCAACACCAATTTCTTAGCAGAAAATGATATGGAAGCCCCGACCAGCTGGGATGATTTACTCCATCCCAAATTAAAACAGAATGTAGCCTTGGCTTATCCCTATACCTCCGGTACTGCTTATACCACGTTTGCCACTTTAGTTCAAATGTGGGGATTAGAAGAAGCCCTGGATTGGTGGGAAGAGTTTGATCGGCATAGTATTTTCCAATACACTCAATCTGGTACCGCCTGTATCGGAATGGTCGGTTTAGGCGAAATTGCAGTAGGAATAGCTTTTTCCCATGATATTTTAGCTAAAGGGATTAATGCCGGCTATCCAGTAGTTATGACCTTCCCGGAAGAGGGAACTGGCTATGAAGTAGGAGGTCTTTCTCTTATTAAAGGTGGTCCTGAACCGGAATTAGGAAAACAGTTCATCGATTGGTGTTTTACAGTAAAAGCTCAGGATCTATTCCAGAAATATAGCCGACTCCCGGTCAATCCCAAAGCTACCGTAGCAGAAGGCTCAGTCACCCTGGATCAAGTTAATCTAATTGATTATGACCATATTTTAGCTGGTGAAAGCAAAGACGAGTGGGTAGCAGCCTGGAGAGATAGAATTGGAAAATAAACTCTCCCTAGTACCTGTTTGCTAAAAATATCCCTGCTACCAATTAACACAGTATGAGAGATTAATCGGGTAGCAGGGTGTTGTTTTAAATTAAGCAATCAAATTAAAGGAAATTAAAATTATCATATTTAACAAATAGAAGCGATTTAAGCAGTTTGTCAGATTAAACTATCGAAAATATGGAAAAAAATGAATAGCTCCAGAAATAGAAAAATCAAAGAAATAATTGATCAGCTAACCTTAATCTGGAAAGAGCCCATACTCTTTATTTTTATATTACTTATTTTTTATTTCTTAATTACTTTCGTCGTCTTTCCTATATTCCAAGTAGTAAAAAATAGCATGTATATAAATGGTAGCTGGGACTTTTCTAATTATATAGCCATATTTTCTAAAAGATATTTTGTGCAGCCTCTTATTAATAGTATAGTACTAGGAATTTATACTGCTACCATTGGAACCATAGCCGGCTTTTTTTTTGCCTATGCTTTAACCCGAACCCCTTTACCTTTCAAAAATTTTTTCCGTCTTACCATAACCTTCCCCATTATTTCCCCCCCATTTGTAGTTGCCCTGGCTGCTATATTACTGTTCGGGAGAGCAGGAAGTCTTACTCCCTGGTTAAAAAGTTTAATTGGAAATTATTCCATCTATGGATTGGGTGGACTGGTCTTAGTAGAAACCATTGCCTATAGTCCCACTGCCTTTTTGGTATTATATGGGGTATTACAAGCTATTGATCCTTCCTTAGAGGAAGCCTCTATGGATTTAGGAGCTTCCTGGTCTAAGGTGTTTTCCACCATAACTCTACCACTGGCTACCCCTGGTATTGCCAGTGCCTGGTTATTGGTCTTCATTCAATCTATGGCTGATTTTGGTAACCCCATGGTTATCTCCGGAGATTTCAGAGTTCTTTCAGTTCAAGCCTACCTGCAAATTACTGGTATGTATGATCTCCCTCGTGGTTCCACTTTAGCCATGTTACTGCTCATCCCAACTATTACTGCTTTTTTTCTGCAAAAATACTGGGTTTCTCGAAAATCTTATGTTACAGTCACCGGCAAACCAACCGGGGCTACTGTAAAAAATTTAGATTGGTATATTAAATTACCAGTTTATGGTGTCTGCCTGTTATATACCGGAATTGTCCTTTTATTCTACGGTACCATTGTCTATGGTTCCTTTCAAACCTTGTGGGGTGTTAATCCTACCCTAACCTTAAAAAACTATGTGGAAATGTTGGAAGTTGGCAAAGATTACCTCTATGATTCTGTTTTCTTATCTTCTATAGCTACTCCTATCACAGGTATATTAGGAATGTTTATCGCTTATCTTATTATCCGGAAAAAATTTATCGGGCGTGGTCTAATGGAATTCATATCCATGCTCACCTTTGCCGTTCCCGGAACAGTGGTTGGAATCGGTTACATCCTTGCTTTTAATCAAAAATCTATTCTCTTTCCTTTTATTTTAACCGGCACTGCCTTGATTATTATTATATTGTTAATTTTTAGAGATATGCCAGTTGGTATTCGCTCTGGAATTGCAGCATTACAGCAGATTGATCCAGCTATCGAAGAGGCATCCACTGATTTAGGAGCAGATAGTAATACTACTTTTCGTAAAATTACCCTGCCTATGATTGCTCCAGCCTTTTTCTCTGGGCTTGCTTACGGTTTTGTAAAAGCAATGACCGCCATCAGTGCAGTCATCTTTGTTGTTTCTGGAAAGTGGAATCTTATTACTATTGCTATACTGGGATTTGTAGATAATACTCAATATGCTCGGGCTGCCGCTATGAGTATTATTCTCATCATTATCATTTTAATTGCCTTAGGTGTCATTCAGTTTTTGGTAAATAGAATTGGCAAAGGGGTCCGATTAACTACAATTGTAGAATAAATTATAGAACAAATTAATAATTTATAAGCAGAAGGAATGGAACATGAAAAATGACTTTTTGGAATTAAAAGAACTGGTCAAAATCTTTGGTAGTGGTAAAGATGCTGTTACTGCTGTTGACCGGGTGAGTTTGAAGGTAAAGGAAGGGGAGCTGGTTACTCTTTTAGGCCCTTCCGGCTGTGGAAAGACCACCATTTTACGTATGATTTCCGGTTTTGAATTACCCACCTCTGGCAAAATATATATTGATCAGGAAGACGTAACTTCAACCCCTCCTAATAAAAGACCCACTGCTATGGTCTTTCAAAACTACGCCCTCTTCCCTCATATGACCGTGGCGCAGAATATTGTCTATGGACTTAAAATTCATGGAGAACCTCATCAGGCGGCTCTGGAAAAAGCAGAAAGAGTAATGAAATTAGTTGGTTTAGAAAAACTGGGCAATCGCTCACCATCTCACCTATCCGGTGGACAACAGCAAAGGGTCAGTTTAGCCCGTTCTTTAATTATGGAGCCTAAGGTATTATTACTTGACGAACCACTATCTAATCTTGATGCCAAACTAAGGATTTCTATGCGTCTGGAAATTAGAAAATTACAACAGAGGGTTGGCATTACTTCTATCTATGTTACCCACGACCAGTTAGAAGCAATGTCCCTTTCTGACCGGGTTGTTATCTTAAAAGAGGGAAGGATACAGCAAATCGGGACACCTCAGGAAGTTTATGCTCATCCCAGTAATCGATTTGTAGCAGATTTTATCGGTAAGGCTAATTTTTTAGAAGCAGTTATAGAAAAGGTTACCTCAGAGCAGGAGGTAGTAATTAATTTATTAGGACAAAAATTAACGATTCCAGGGATAAAAAAGGATTTTAAAAAGGATGAGAGAGTTTTGCTGGTGTTACGACCCGAATCTATTGGCCTGGAAAAGAAGAAACCTGATAGTATCACTGGTACCATTCAGGAAATTGTATACCTTGGCAATCAGATGACCTATCTGGTAAAAATTGCCAACCAACTGATTACCATAGAATTGTCCAACCCTCAAGAATGTGAATCATTTCAAAAAGGTGAGGAAGTAAGTATAAAATTACCTCAAAGAGGACTTCATTTATTACCACGGGAGGAACAGTTATGAAACCGGCTATCTGCATAGAAATGCTCTATCCTGAATTTAGTCTGGAAGAAAAAATAAAAGCAATTACCCAAGCAGGTTTTTCCTATCTGGAATTCTGGGATTGGAGAGATAAAGAAATATCTTTACTCAACTCTTTAGGGCAGGATTATAATGTTAGAGTGGTCAATTTTAGCGGCCAACGTCAGGGTAGCTTAATTGCCAGGAATACTCATCATAAGTTCTTTTCAGATTTAAAAGAGGCAATTACAGTAGCCCAAAAACTGAATTGCCCCCATTTAATGTTACTAACAGACCAGTTAGGAGTAGGAGGAGTAGTAGAAAATAGTTATCCAGAATTGACAAAAGAAGAAAAATACCACCATATTATTTCTGGATTGAAAAAGGCACTCACTTTAATACCCGATTCTATTACCCTGGAATTAGAAGCACTCAATACTAAAATCGATCATCCTGGATATTTTCTGGATAATATTACTACAGCAGTTAAAATAGTACAAGAAATCAATCATCCTCGATTAAAAATCTTGGCTGATTTATATCACCTGGGAGTGATGGGGTTTGATTTAAAACAGATCATTACAGAATACCTCCCAGAAATTGGTTATTTTCATATTGCCGATATTCCGGGACGACACGAACCAGGCACCGGTAATGTAGACTGGTATTCGATTCTTCAATTACTAAAAGAGAAAGGTTATCAAGGATTTATCGGTTTTGAATATTCACCAGCTTACGATTCTAGCGAGTCATTACTTAAAATAAGGCAGCTCTGGCAATCTGTTTTCCCTGATTAAAAATTTAATTTATAATTTACTGGTGATACTTTTCTTGAATTAGTATCTCCACCTCCTCAATAGGTCGTCGAAAAGGACCTTCAGCTTCCATCTTTAAACTGGTTAAGGCTGCTGCCCAAATAGTCGCCTCAGCTGGTGAAGAATTAATTCTTTTACTCATATAAGAGGCCAGGCAGGTATCACCTCTACCACTTCTACCAACTAAATTCCGGGGGTAAAAGGATGCATCATAAAATTTACCTTCTGCAAAAACCAGTAGTCCATCCTTATGAGTAGCAACCACTTCTCGAGGACCCTGAGAAGCTATCTTTAGAACAGCCTTTTTAAGGTCTTTTTCTCCGGTGAGTAACTCTGCTTCTACGGCATCAGTCTTTAAAAGAGCAATAGATGAGAGGACTTCTTTTTGTTCCAGCCATGGTTTGGCTACCAGTTTTCCCTTATCATTGACCCGGAGAAAACTTTGTATATCAGCAGCCAAAATTGTTTTTTTATTCGCTAATAATTTAATAATATCTGGAGGAATTTCTTCCCGCATGGAAGCACTCACCACAATTACTTCTGAATCTATTTTGTTCACTTCTTCCGCACTGAAGGCTCCAGCCCAACTGCTCACATAAATCACTCTTTCATCTGGATTATCGGTAGGATATACCAGTTTAAGACAGGTAGATTGTGGAGTCCACCTGACTAAAACTTTTACTCCCAGTTCCTCTAACTCCCAAATTACTTCAACATCTTGATGGGCAAGTCGAGTAATGGCTAAGGTTTTTAAACCCATTCGAGCTGCCACCTGAGAGCCATAATTAAAGGCTCCTCCGTTTACCACCCTTGTTCCACTGGAAGAAACAATGGTATCTTTAGTATAATGACCCAAAAAGGCTATTTGATAAGTATTACCCATTTATTATTACTAACCCCCATTAATTAAATAGAACTATCATACTTTATTTGAAATTAACTTAAATAAGCAATAGCCTGGTTAATTAACTCTTTTAATTCTCTTTCTGTTAATTTCTGTACTTCTTCGGCAAATGGTTCAAAAGAGATAATGCCCCCATAACCTCCTTTGATAAAAAAATCTATCTGTTCTTTGTTCTTAAAGCGATCCTCTTTAAAATCCATATTACGATGCTCATCTCGATACTGTCCAGCAGGCAGCTCTACGGTAACCGCTGAGATATGCATCAATCCAGTATATCCCATATCATATTCCTTACTCAGTCTCTCTAAATCATCCGGTCCAAGGGCATGATGAAAGGTATCATAAACAATTTTATATCCTTTATATCCTATCTCCTTAATAGCCTTCGTAGCTACAAGAATAGAACGCAGAGAACTGGTTTCAAAACCCAGTGGTTCAATATAGCCCTGAATACTATAGTCTTTAAATAAGGGAATTAATTCTTTTAAGCATCGTACAACTTCTAAATATTGTTTTTCCGAACTTACTAAATCATTTACTTTATTCAAATTCACAGGGCACATAACAATAGCCTGACCATCAATCTCTTTTGCCAGGCTGAGAAGATTCTTTAGTTTTTTAATTGTCCTATCTATCTCTTCTAAATAATTAAATTGTGGTAAGGCATTGATGGAACAGATTTTAATATTATAACGCTTGGCAAGATATCTGATTTCCTGGGCGGAATAATTATCAATCACCTTTCTTCCTGGTAAATCATTTCGTAATTCCACATACTGAAGCCCTAAATCACGAGCAAGTTGAAAAAAATCTTTTATATCAAAAGAAGGACAAATAATTCTATTCAGCCCAAATCTATAACGTTCAATCATATTAGACTCTCCTTTGCTTTTTGTTAAAATAAGGTTCTTCGCATTCCTGGCTATTGCAATAATCAAATTCTAATTGGAGATTGGGATGAAATATATGAAAATCATTTTCCAGAATTTCTGCCACCTTTTTTCTGATTTGATCTGCCTCACTTATTTTCATATCCTTCTTCAAGGTAATATGGCTTTCCAAAAGAATCTTATTTTCATCAATTTGCCAGACATGAACGTGATGTAGATTATGCACTTGAGGGATTGATTCAATCTTCTTTTTAATATCATCAATTTTAATATTTGCTGGTACTCGCTCCATCAGGATTAGAGTGCTCTGTTTTAGGACCTGATATCCTTGCACCAGGATAAATAAGGCAATAATAACTGTTAAGATGGGATCGATTAGATAAAAATGATAAAAATAGATAATAATACCGGCAACAATGACTCCTAATGAGGAAAATGTATCACCTAGCAAATGTAAGTAAGCAGAACGCATATTTAGATTTTGATGGATTTCTGGATGCAGTAAATAAACACAAACTAAATCAGCAATAAAACCAAAAACACCAACTACCATCATTAAGGGAATGGTAATTTCAGAAGGTTCTTTAAACCGAAAATAAGCCTCTCTAAAAAGGGAAAAGGAAATGATAATGATTACCGAAGAATTAAGTAAGGCGGCCAGAATCTCAGCTCGTTTATAACCAAAGGTCATCTGTAAATCAGGAGACCGTAGACCTATCTTTCTGGCCAGATAACTGATTAAAATGGCCATTCCATCACTAAAATTATGCAGGGCATCAGCAAGTAGGGCCAGGCTTCCTGATAATAATCCCCCAATTATCTCGGCAAGACAAATCATAAAATTAAGAATAATAGCACTAACTATTCTCTTATTACTTTTATTATTCTTATCATGCTCGTTATACTGGGAACTATGATTATGCATTATACTTTTTCTTAATATTATTAATATTAATGATGTTATTGATTTTAATTTTAAAAATTATCCAGACTTATTATAACATAAGATATAATGAATTAGTTATCAGTTAATAGTTTTCAGATAAAAGATGTAGGTATAATGCTATGAGATTGATACGCCTGCCTCTAAACTAATGTTTAAGGGCGGATTCGTAATGACATTTTGTGTCTCAAAGGTAAATTTTTCATAAGGATTTATATAAAATTCTACCATTGACTATGGTCATTTTTATATTTATATCACTATCAAAAACGGTAAGGTCTGCCTTTTTATGTTCAGCTAAGATACCTATCTCATCTTCTAAGTGCTGTATCTTAGCTGCGTTGTAGGTTACTAGCTGTACTGCTTGCCGAATATTGAGGTCACAATAATTTACCATATTTCTTATCAGTTTATCCATGGTAGAGACACTGGAGGCAAATACAGACCTATCTGACAATTTGGCAACATAGTTATCCTTCTGAGTTGGGATTTCAAATTCCTCTGGAACATCTGCCTCAACAATTACCCCTAATCCTCCTAAATCATATCTTCCGGGTCCCATTCCTGCAGCACTCATGGAATCAGTAACCAGACATACCTTATCCCTTCCTTTAGAATGTAATACCAATTTCATTAAACTGGGTGGAAGGTGATGCCCATCAGCAATCAATTCGGTAGTCAGTTCATCCAGCAATAGGGTTGACTCAATAACTCCAGAGATACGATAACCTTTAATTCTCTTTACTCCTGACATTCCTGAAAACATATGGGTAACATGGCTATAACCATTTTCCACTGCTTCAAGGACCTGTTGATAGGTGGCATTGGAATGGCCAATGGCAGCTATTATGTTTCTTTTCCTTAATTGCCGACCTAATTTTAAGCAACCTGGTACCTCAGGTGCTGCAGTTACCCTGATAATACTGGGATATTTATCTAATAGAGGTAAATATTGATCAGGATCAGGAGGATAAATATACTCTGGATTTTGTGCTCCTTTTTGCTCTAAGTTAAGATAAGGCCCTTCGATATGTACTCCTAATATCCTGGCACCCTGTAAATCTTTTTTCATTGCCTGGGAAATACAATCTACTGTTTTAATAATATCATCCCAGGGGGCTGATAAAGTAGTGGGTAGAAAGGAAGTGGTGCCACATCTTACTAATCCCTGTGCCATCAGTTTCAAATCATTTTCTGTAGCAGCCATAACTGAACCACCAAAGGCTCCATGCAGGTGTGAATCTATAAAACCAGGGGCAATATACCTTCCTTTGACATCAATAGTCTGAGTACCTTCAGGAATTACAGTTTCCTTCATCGGTCCTATTTTCTCAATTAGATCATCTTTAATTAAAACAAATCCCTTATCTATCTCCCGAAAAGGGGTAATCAGTTTGCCATTAAGAAGGGCAATATGTTCTTCCATTCTTTCTCCTATTTACAGAATCAATCATTTTAAATACATCGCAGATTGTTCATCTAAAAAGACATAACAATGATCATGTCTTTTTAAAATAGAGGCTGGGTAATAAGGAGAAATTTCTTCTCCCCCAAAACAGTCTTTCACTGCCTGTGCTTTTCGTTTATCAGGTACAGTGCATATGATATTTTTTGCTTTCATAATCTGATTTACGGACATAGAGATGGCTTTTTGAGGAACCTCCTCCAGACTGTTAAACCAGCCTTCCCCAAGTTGCTGTCTTCTACAGGCAGTATCCAATTCTACAATAATATAAGGTTTTTCTGTTTCAAAATCAGCCGGTGGATCATTAAAGGCAAGGTGTCCGTTCTCTCCGATACCCACAAAGGCTACATCTATTTCATACTGACTGATAATATCATTTAAACGCTCACATTCCTCCTCTGAACCAGGAGCATCTCCTGCTATTAAAAAGACTTTTCCAGGATGAACTTTACTTATCAACCTTTCTTGAAGATATCTCCTAAAACTGGCTGGGTGGTCTTCAGACAAACCGATATATTCATCTAAATGAAACATGGTGGTTTCCCCCCATTCAAGGGAGGTTATTTTGGTGAGATGATCCAGAAACTCAAATTGGGAAGCACCGGTTGCTGCTATGAAATTAGCTTTTCCCTTTTCCTTAATAGCTTTTCTTAATATCTCTGCTGCTTTTTCGGCGGCAGCTTTGCCCATATTCTCTTTGGAATTCAGGATATATATTTTCAAATATTAACCTCTCAGTTACTTTTATTGATATATTTTAGCATAGGGGGATTCAAACTAAGAAAGTTATTGATAATTCTCTCTAATGAAACGCTCCACTTCTTCTCTTTTCCCTTGGAAAGGTCCAGGATTTGCCAGTTTAAGGGAAGTCAAGGCTACAGCAAATAGTAAGGACTGGTCAATATCTTTACTCAATCTTTCTGAAAGATAGGCTGCAAAACAGGTATCACCTCTTCCAGTTCTACCTGATAAATTGTTCGGTTTTAAGGGATAATGATAGAAAGTTAGGCCATCATAAACTAACACTTCACTATGATGGGTAATGATAATTTCTTTGGCACCCCAGTGAAAAAGTATCTTTGCTGCCTTCCTGGTATCTGACTTACCAGTCAAAAATTCAGCTTCTGCCGCATCAGCCTTTAGATAATCAATACAGGGTAAATATCGTTCTTTTCCATCCCAGCTCTTATAAAACAGTTTTCCGTCCTCACCCACATTTCTTAAAAATCCCTGCACATCTACTGCAATTTTCCCTCTATCAGAAAAAAAATTAATCAAATCAGTTTGATATTCACCATAAATAAGGCTAGCAAAATGAATAATTTTAGCTCTTAAATAATCGGGAATTTCGGTAATAAGAAAAGGGTCAGCAGCCGCAAGGGCGGTACTGATTCTCTTCTCCCGACTTTCATCCAGATAGATATTTCTAATAGAAGTAGTCTTCTGAGAGGGAATGAACAAAATATTTTCTTTAGGAATATTAAACTGTTGGATTAAGTGATAGTCAGCTTTACTCACCTTAGTCCAAACAGCGACCTTATGACCTAAAGAAGAATAAACTGCAGAAGAATATAGAATTGCTCCCCCAATATTTTTTTCTTTATTAGATAAATAAATATTTTCGTCTATAGAGACATGTCCGATAACCAAAAAATCAAACATATAACATATAATCCTTAAATAAGATATTCAGGGGAAGATTCCCCTGAAACCCCTCATTATCACCCTCACCTTACCTCTCCCTTCTAAGGGAGAGGAATGAGGAGCCGATTCAGTAATAAGTAACCAGTAATAAGTAATGAGCAAATGGCAAACTAAATGCCAGATACCAACAACCAACGATTAACAACCAGCGACTAATTTAAACGATATACGTTATACGTAATACGATATACGATTTTTTGTCATTGCGAGCGACCGAAGGGAGCGAAGCAATCTCATTCACTTATACCCGCGCGATTATAAAAAAGATTTAAGTTAACAGCAGTTTTCAGAAAAAATCATAGACATAAATAAATGAGATCGCCACATTTGCCTTCCCCTTGACAATCCCTGAATTAAGATCTAGAAAATGCCTTCTCAACCTCTCCTCTCCCTCTATCTCGAAGGGAGAGGGTGAGGGTGATAATGTCAACATACGCCACTATTGTTTATTACCAGTTCTAACTTACCCAAGTGATATTTGAGCTTATTAGATAAGCTATAAAATTAGTAATCTTCCATCTGGATTAAACCGCTGATATAGACTCTTTCTGATTTCCTGTTTTTCTTTATAAGCAGAAATATGATTATAATTACTCTTCTCCCAGGGTGGTGTAGTCAATAGTATCTGCCTAAATTCTGCTAATAGCTTATCCTCATATTCTCCCTTATAGCTCTTCTGAACAAAGCGTTCTAATGCTTCCGGGAAATTACGCCAGGATTCCTGTTCACGCCCAGGGAAAATGGGATAAAAAAGTCCATTATTAGCTTTAACTGCCTTTAAGTCACCATCCCCATCTCCTAACATTAAAACCTGCTCATCGTGATAAGGCCCTGCCTTTTTAGCCATTTCAATATGATGTGCTTTAGAACCCATTTCCTGACCGGCAATCAGCTGCACATATGGAGCTATCCCCTGAGCTTCCCAGTAATTGACCAGGTCATCGTAAGGTGTTTTTGATACTACTAGAATATCGGCAACCTTATGCATCAACTTTAGACATTCTACTACACCATCAAAAGGTGGTATTTTGGCAGAAATATAAGGGAAAGTACGATTTACTGCTTCACTCCAGCCTAACAATTTGTATAAGGCAAAATTAGTAGGGTACTTATCAATAAACTGCTCCAGGCTGGGATTACCCAAACCCAGTTTATTCTTTTCGGCAAATTGAATATAATCAGCTAATGGTTTTTTATCTGGTAAGGAAATATTTTTGTTAAGTAAAACTTCTTTTACATCTCTTCTTTTTTGTAAAGCCTGAAGAGTAAGTTGAATAGCTATAAAACGGTTACAACCACGGTCTACTGAAAAAAGATTGTAATACTCCGCCACTTCTCTAAAATATGATTCAATACCCCATAATTGGTAAAACTCCATAAAATGAGGATGAAAAATAAGCATCTGCTTACCATTCATATTATCAGTAATACAACCATCAGTATCAATAGCTATTAGAAATTCTTTAGTCTTCTTAAAGTCTCTTAATTGTTGTTCTGGATCTTCTTTTATTTGTTGGGGGGTTAATCTTGGTACTGACATGTTACTCTCCTTCCTATAATTTCAGTAATGAGCAATTAGTAATGAGAATAAGTTAAATACAAAATCAGAAACTGTTTATCATTGATTACTAATCACTGGTTACTTATTACTTATCACTGATTTCTATATTCTACTGGAATATATTTTCTACATTTTGGCGGGATAAAAATATCTTTAAATCTGGTAAATTCAGGTAATGGTCCCCCGATTAAGGGCTTAGCCCAGTGAACATACTCATCAGTCACATCACTCTTATTTTTAGCAATCCATTCCTGAGGAAATTCCCGCTCTGAATTGGCAACCACATCTAAGGGCACTTTATCATATCTTACCCTATAACTTGTCCCAGGATCCCTGATAATAGTTGACATGTAACTATCTTTACCTTCCAATGCTAATCGAGCAGAATAGACACCTACCTGGTAGGCTTCTTCTCGATCCACTTCAGAAACATAGGCCAACTCCCGCCTTTGTCTGGTACCAGGATTTTCTGTCCGGGCAATACCTGGTACCACCAGGCGACTTTTAGCTCTTCCCTGTTCATCTCGTCTATCCAAACCATTTAAATAATTAATTAGTAAATTACCAGCAGTAGAACCACTGGCACTAAACTGAGGATGACCAAAACTATCTTTTAATATAGTTAAATCACCCAAATTTACTCCCTCTCCGACTACTACTATACAACGACCAGCATCTTTTAATTTTTTATTTACACTTTCGGTAATAAATTCTAAATTGGATTTACTATCATCCTTATCAAGAGCTTCCGGTAAAAATATTAGTAATGGCATTTCTCGTTCTGGATCAGCTAAACGAGCTGCTGCCGGAATAAATCCAATTTTTCTGCCCATCACCGTAATAACCAGAACCGGGTCACTAGTATAGCTTGCTTTGTTTTCTTCATTTGCTTCTAAAATATTAATAGCCAAATTTCTGGCTACACTACCATAACCAGGGTCATGGTCGCAAATAGCAAAAGTCCCATCAGACTGCAGGGAACCACCTACATCATTGTCAATGGTCTTGGGCATACCAACACAGACTAAATCCAATCCCTCCTCTCGGGCCACTCTGCTTACTTTATAAGCAGTATCCATAGAATCATTACCACCACAATAGAAAAAATAACCAACTTTTTGTTTTTGGAAAACCTCCACAATACGATTTAAATCCTCATCACTCTTTATTTTATAGCGACAACTTCCTAAGGTGCCTGCGGAAGGAGTGTAAGATAATAAGTTGATTTGATGTTTATCCTGTGCTGAAATATCAAGTAGTTCTTCTTTTAAGACTCCTAAAATTCCCATTTTGGCTCCCAATATTCTTTCTATCTGGTTTGATTCAAAAAGAATATCAATTACCCCTTTTATAGTGCTGTTAATTACTGAGGTTGGGCCACCTGATTGGGCAATAACGGCATTAGTCATTATAAAATAAACCTCCTTTAATTCTTTTTCAATTTATATAAATACTTTCCTCCATGCTCTATCCATAGTTGATGAGGCGGCCTGAAATCTTCTTGGTGCATGGTGAGAGGGTCTCGATAACCTAAATTAACCTCATGACAAACTCTCTCGGGAATGCCGGTAGCCAGGGTTACTTGAAAATCACATTTCTCTTCCCTGGTGGGTAAGTTATAGCTACCTGAACCACGCACATTAATAACATGGGCGGCAACATTACGAGAGGTATCTGGAAATTTCTTCAAATACTCCAGAACATAATCTTTGCAGTGATATCCAATTTTTCTAATACTATTTTCCATCTCCTGCTGAGAATGAAAACGGCAAATATGTGGTGCATAGATAATGATTTCCCCACCCTCTGCCATCACGCCAGGACTCTGCAGTTTATAGGAACCCTTTCCGGCAGTCCAGAATTCATCATAACATAAATCCATAACCTGAACCGCTTGTGTCAATGGTTGTTCAATATAAATTATATGAATTTTAGAACTAGCCAGGGCAGCTGCTTGATATGCCTCCTGAAAACCATCATAACCTGTCCCCATATATAAACCTTTAGCCATAATTTTATTGTTTTCTACCTCTTGTAAGAGCATATTAAAGGACACCACTGGCACCTTGATTGCCCTAAAGATATAGGAAGAACCTTCATTGATTACCTTTCGTGCTGGATTATCAATCGAACCTATAATATCAGGTATACCAACCAGCACCGCAGCCCAATGTAATAAATCAATAACTTCTGGTCCAGAAATGCCCGGGAAGAATACCTTTAATCCACCAGCATAACCAGCCGATTCATGCGGAGAAGTACCGCTTAAGGCAATTATCAAATCATAATTATCCAGAATAAGTTTATTTACCACCACTGGTATAGCTTGCCTTAATTCCTGTTTAGTTTGCTCAGCAACAAAAGAAGAATCTATCTCGCCAACTTGTACTAACTGTTCAGGATTATCAAATTGATGATTGAAGTGATTAGTAAAAACAATATCTTCCTTTATTCCTAATTTGTTTCTAATTTCTGGTTCAGTCATTTTACGGTGAGTTCCACCGGCATTTAGACTATCGATCTGGACCATTTTTTTCCTTTTTAACTCCCGGTAAATAATGGGAACCAGTCGATCGGTAAAATCCACCCGAGAATAGTCCGGATGAATCAATAATACTTTTTTCAGCTGGTCAAAACCTGCTAACACCTCTTTGACTATTTCCTGCAGCTGACCATCAGTCAATTCACCCTGCAGCTCTTCAATAAATAACATAATTTTTCCTCCAGAATGCTATCTCTTCTGTTATTAATATTATCTTGAATTTACGATATACATTATACGTAATACGATATACCTGTTATGACCTTTCTTCTTCCGGGCGCCCGGGAAGCATCCATTGAGTGTGGAATTCCTTCCATTCATTATTCTTATTGAGTATTATTTCTGGATTATGAGGACTTTTTAACTTAAAGTAACCATGAGCTCCAAAATAATCCCTCTGAATAGCAGCTACCTGAGCTGAAACCATAATCGGGCTACCAAGCTGCAAAATGTAATCAAAAGAGCCATCCATTCCCGGGACAGGAACACCAGCCTGATGAGCAATTTCAATAAAACTGGCTAATTTACTTAGATTATTCTTTACCACTTCCAGAAAACGCGGTGCTACCAATAAGCTTATTAAATCTGGATTTTCCTGATATACCTTGGTAATTTCATCTAAAAACTGAGCCCGAATAATGCAACCAGCACGCCATCCTGCTACTATATTTTTTAAATTTAAATTAAATTGATATTCCTTTGATGCGGCCTGTAATAAAGCCATACCCTGAGCATAAGAAGACAATTTTGCTAAATAAAGGGCATCATGGGCTATCTGGATTAAACTTTCCCGATCAATCTGTTTTATTTTTACCTGGTAGGAAGGAAGTTTCTGAGAAAGTTTGATTCTTAACTCCTTATCCTGGGACATCTCCCTGGAAAAAACAGCAGCGGTGATAGTAGGAATGGGAACTAATAGCTCTAAGGCACTCTGGACTGTCCAGGTACCAGTCCCTTTCATGCGAGTAATATCTGCTACTACCTCAACAAGAGGATAATCCCCCTTTTTATCTTTTTCCTTCATACTTTCAGCAGTAATTTCTATCAGATAAGAACATAAAACATCCTCTGGATTATTCCATTCTGCCATAATTTCGGCAATCTCTGGAGAAGTTAACCCTAAAGCTTTCTTTAAAGTCCAAACACACTCACCAATCAATTGCATATCTCCATATTCAATCCCATTATGCACCATCTTAACATAGTGACCGGCTCCATGTGGGCCAATGTAAGAAACACAGGGTTTGTTATCTTTTGCTTTGGCAGCAATCTTTTCCAATAAGTCCTGCACTAGTTGATAAGCTTCTTCTTGACCACCAGGCATAATAGCTGGTCCTTTTAAAGCTCCTTCTTCGCCACCAGAAATTCCGGTTCCTATATAGAGAAAGCCCTTCTCGGCCAGGTATTTATTGCGCCTAATAGTATCTTTAAAGAATGAGTTGCCTCCATCAATAATCAAATCACCCTTATCCATTAAGGGAATCAATTTCTCAATAAAATCATCTACTGCTTCTCCTGCTTGCACTAACAATATAATTCTCCTGGGTCTTTCCAAAGAAGCCATAAACTCTTCCAGGGAATAGGTAGGGGTAATTTTTTTACCCTTGGCAATGCCTTTGGTAAATTCTTCGGTCTTAGAAGCTGTTCTATTGTAAACTGAAACAGAATATCCCTTATCCTCTATATTTAGAGTCAAGTTCTGACCCATAACACCCATTCCTATTAAACCAATCTGAGATTTTGACATTTGCTTTTCTCCTTTTAATAAAGTTTATCGTTTATAGTTTTTAGTTTTTTAGTATTATAATATGCCTTTATATATATTACATGGCAATAGTCATTAGGTAAAAGTAAAAAATAAACATTCTATTAGCCATTGACATTCAGAAATGATTAAGTAATTTAATTTCATTACTTATTTAATAAATCTTTATGTTATACGATATACGGTATACGTTATACTATTTTCATACTCCTGAAAAGGCACTAAATCCACCATCAATGGGCACTATAATACCGGTTACAAAACGAGCATTATCAGAAGCCAGCCAGATGCAGGCACCTATTAAATCCTCAGGGTCTCCAAATTTACCCATAGGAGTATGGGCAATAACCAATTTTCCTCTTTGAGTTAACTGGCCATCTTCAGTAGTAAGGAGAAAGCGATTCTGATTAGTCAGGAAAAAACCAGGTGCTAAGGCATTCACTCTAATGTTAGAATTATACTGCTGAGCAAAGTGAACAGCCAGCCATTGGGTAAAATTACTGACAGCAGCCTTGGCAGCAGAATAACCAACCGTCTTGGTCAGGGGACGAAAGGCAGTCATAGAAGAAATATTAATAATAGAGCCTCCTCCTTCGTTTTTCAACATTTCCCTGCCAAACACTTGGGAAGGAAGAATGGCTCCACCAAAAAGATTTAAACCCACTACTTTTTCCAGTGCTTTAACCGGCAAATCGAAAAAGGAAAGTTCTTCTGAAGTAGTGGCTTCTTTTTGGTTGCCACCAGCAGCATTAACTAATATATCAATCTGTTTAAAATCTTTCATAATTTCTTCTTTACAAGTCTTAATTTTTTCAATATCCATTACATCCAGATAATATCCCTTACTATTAATTCTTTCCTTGCTTAACTTTTCAATTAATGGTTTGGTATCAACAATATCAGCAATAACAACATTAGCACCAGCATGGCCCAAACCTCTGGCAATTACAGAACCCAATATCCCAGCTCCACCAGTTATCACTGCCGTTTTCCCCTTTAAGCTAAATTTTTGTAATATATCTTTCATCTGATTCCTCCACTTATATTTTTGAATCCTATATAATTATAGTAAAGTATTATTTTCATTTTTTTATAAGCTTAACAAATCTAAATGGTGCTTGATATGCTGGCTAACTGCTTGATAATGCAGTTTTTCATTATCAAACAATGTTTGATAAATCCTGTCTCTAAATCTATATTCTCCTCTTTCATTCTTCTCCCTTAAAATAGAGCCATAAGTAATATGAATCAATTGTCGAGCATTGTTATTAGAAAATAAGGTTGCTAGTTCCTCATCTTTTAATCGGTCAATATCAGGTATTTTCTCTAAATTTGTGGAGAGATGGTAAGAAAAACGATCCCGCTCAAAACAGGATAGGGCAAATTTATGAATTTCCCGATATAAATCCGGCTGACACTTAGCAATAACTTTAACTGCCTCTAACCAGCTGGTCCCAGCCGTCTTAATGTGAAAGTAATTACCTGATTCCCGAGCAAAAATGGGATATACTGAAAACTTATCGCTACCAGAATGTAAAGAAAGCTTATATCCTCCTAATTGAGAAGCAATCTGGCAATGTAACCTAAATTCTTGCTGAAAAGTATCCACCTCCCCAATATAATCAATCCCCTTTTCCCAGTCTCCTATATAATGAGGAGCTAAATTCTGAAAATCTACTCCTCTACGTTGTAATTCAGAGGCAATCCAGAAGTGAGCTAAGGGGGAGGTGGGCTGCGGTGTCTCATCTATAGACATCTCCAGTTCAAAATCCGCTTTATTTTTTTCTTTTAAAAATTGATAGTAATCGGCAACATATTTAATGGCATTAATATAGATTAATACTATTTCTGCCAGCTTATCTTGTTCGAAAACCAGGCTATGCTTTCCTATTTTATATTCCTTATTAAGGTATATCTTTTCCATCTCACCTCTTTCCGGTAATCTTTGATATTCCTTTCTTAACTCCTCTCGAGTTAATTTCATAACATCATTATTAATATGGTCAGAAGGATCCAAGGTATAAAGCTTAAATCCGCAATTGATTGCTTCTTGTAGATTATCCAAATCTTTAATATGGTCGGCATCGGCACCAAAGGGTCCCTCATAGCCGACTTCGAAACATCCCCAGAGGGCATTATCCAGTACTCTTTGTAAACTACTCTCTGTTCTGGTAATTTCCCTGGTAGACAATTGGGCTAAGACCGGAAAAATATTTTTCCCTTGAAATGCCTGAATATGAGCCGGGGTAGCAATACCCAACCGGTCTCCAGTACCAAAGGAAGGAATAGATTTCTCCTTAGTGCAAGATGGCTTGAGATAATTCAAGAAAATTTGTAATTGAACTAAATTATCATGGGTCACAGGACAAATCTGAAATAACCAATTCTCATCGCTATTTATTAATTTTTCCTCCACAGCCTGAAATTTCAGCTCTTTTAACTTTTTCGGGAGACCTGCTACCGTTAGATATTTTTTTTGCCTATCTTTCACCATAAAAAAGGAATAGCTATCCTTTTCTTTCAAAGAAGAAAGATAAATTTCATATCGTTGCTCAAATATTTTCCCGAATAAATCTATAATTCTTTCCCCTACCATCTTTTTTCTCCTTAATTATTGTTAATTATTGGAATGCATTATTTAGATAAACCGAAAACTATCATCATTAGTTTTACAATTGAAAAATTTTTCTTTGATTTTCTATCATCAGTCCCTTAGTAGCCCTAAAAGCTCCTTCTTTTGAAATTGCTCCAGTGGACCATAATTTACCTAACGCTCGGCAAATAACGCGGTCAAACACCTCAAAGCGACTCCCCTCAGATAGGATCTTTCTTCCATCACAAACTGGACCGGCACTGGAAGACCAGAGGGAAGCAGAGATAAGATGGAGCAAATAGTCTTCCATAGTATAAATATTGTCATTCTGCCACCAGGGAAATCCAGTGTGAACGCGAGGGAAGGCTCTTTCCAGCATTAAGTTGGTAGAAAAGAAGGTTTGATTCATGGTATATAAGACTAAATGCCCCTCATTTTCATCTTTCCCGCTAAAAAATTTAGATAAAAGTGGCCTCAAATTTTCCACCACATTGATATGGTCTGCCGCTACATCTCCACCTACATCCGAACCATACTGGCTGAATAAATATTGGTTGGCATTTCTTACTGCCCCATAATGAATTTGGGTAACCATTCCCTGCTCTTGATTCATAGCACAAAATTGATGCATCAGGTAAGAAATAAATTCTTTTGTTTCATGGGCATAGATACTGAAAAATTTTTTTTGCTCATATGCCTCTTGAAAAATTTGTTCAGCTCTCTTTTGCTCGACTTCCAAGCCATAGGGTTCTAATAAACCGTGGTCACTGGCACGAGCACCCTTCTTAGCAAAATAAGCATGTCTTTCTCTTAATCCCTCTACCAGTCCATTTAGAGTAGTATCTTGACCGGTAAGCTGACAGATTTTTTCCACATTGGTTCTCCATTTCGAATCAAATATATTACCATAGGCATCCGGGCGAAAAGTAGGAAGAAATTTAATCCAGGGTATCTCTCGGGACTGTTCATGGTAGTGCAAATCATCACAGGGATCATCCGTAGTGCAAATTAGTCGAGCATTCGCTCTTCTTAATATGTTCTGTGGTAAAAATGATTCTTTTTGTAATTGCTCTTTAGTTCTCTGCCAGATCTGCTCTCCAGTCTTTTCAGTTAATAAATCTTCAATATCAAACATTCTTTTTAAATCAAGATGCATCCACTGGTGAACATGATTCCCCTCCATTTGCGGAAATACCTTAGCCAGTGCCATCCATTTCTCAAAATCAGAAACATTACTATCTCGGGCAAAGGACTGAGAAAAACCATCCAGTTTAGCAGCCAGCTGAATAATATAATGGTCATTATTCTTATATTCTTCTTTATCCTCCAGAACCTCTGCCCTCCAGATATTGGGAAATGGTTTGTTTTCAATGATTTGCCTTAAATTATGATGAGTATGAACATCAACAATACCTTCCTTTTCCCGTAAGGGAATGGCGCATTCAAAATAAAGTTCTTGTGCCTCTTTGCTATCTAACAACCAATTCTTTCCTAAATATTCACCCATTAGTTAGTTCATAACCTCCTTAAAATTAATTCTATCAAAATAATTGTTCAATCTCAAAAAATATTATTTTGTTATCATTTTTTTAATATATATCTTTTCTATTTAAAAATTTTAGATTGGAATTTGGAATTTAATCAATTTCCATCTTATTTTTTGGGTACTGGAAACTGCCTCTTCAATGAATATAAGAGGGAAAGGATAGAAATGATGTAGAAAAAGATAGCAATGGGGGATTGAAAAAGTACTCGCCAATTTCCATGTGAAATAATTAAGGCTCTGCCAAGCTCATCTTCCACAATGGGACCTAATATTACTCCTAAAACAACAGGGGCTACTGGAAAATCATTTTTCCTCATAATATATCCAATAATCCCAAAGATCAGGGCAATTAACATATCATAAACACTATTGCTTAAGGAAAAGGCTCCCAAAAAACACAAGACAAATATTATAGGAAAAAGTATAGAATCGGGGGTTTTTAAAACCTTAGGAAATAATTTTATACTTAATAAGCCCAGGATCAGAATCAAAACATTGGCTAAAAACATTCCAGCAAATATAGGATTAATAATTTCAGGATGTTCCCTGAACAATAAAGGTCCAGGCCTAATACCTATAAGAATTAAAGCACCCAGCATAACTGCAGTTACTGCATCTCCGGGAATACCTAGAGATAAAAGTGGTACCATTGCTCCACCGGTAGTACCATTATTTGCTGCCTCTGGCGCTGCTACCCCCATAATATTTCCTTTTCCAAATGTTTCTGGTTCTTTAGACCATCTCTTGGCTTCATTATAAGCCAGAAATGCTGCTATAGTTCCTCCTGTTCCTGGAATGATGCCAATAAATGTTCCCAGAAAAGAAGCAGGAATTATAATGGTAAAAAGTTTTTTTAACTCTTTGAAAGATGGTAAGACATTAGTTATTTTTTGTTCAGGATGAATAACTCTTTCTTTTAATATCTTCTCTTCCAACTGGATAAAAATTTGTGATATGGCAAATAGACCAATTAGAACCGGCAGTGTAGTAAACCCTCTCATTAAATTTGGAATATTAAAAGAAAAACGGGCATATCCGGTGACTGGATCTAGTCCCACAGTAGCAATTAAGAGTCCCAAAAAACCAGCAATTAATCCTTTCACCAAAGATTTTCCCGAGACACTGGCAATAATGGTCAGACCAAATATCATCAGAGCAAAATATTCTTCCGGTCCAAATTTAAGAGCAACACTGGCTAATTGTGGAGCGATAAACATTAAACAAAAAGTGGAAATAAGACCACCAGTAGCCGAGGCAATGGTGGCCACTCCAATTGCCTTCCCAGCTTCTCCCTTTTGAGCAAGAGGATATCCATCGAGCACTGTGGCCGCTGCCGATGGAGTTCCTGGTGTAGAGATAAGAATTGCTGATATTGAGCCCCCGTATATTGCTCCACAGAACATTCCACAAAGCATTACAATTGCCGTACTTACATCTAAATAATAGATAAAAGGTAGTAGCAAAATAATACCAACTGAGCCAGTTAAGCCAGGAATGGCGCCAACTATGATACCACCTATTACCCCCAACAAAAGAAAGGGGAAATGCGATGGGTCTAAAACATATAAAAATCCTTGAATAATTGGCAATCTATATCTCTCCTTATCTAAAAATTCGTCTAAAAAAGAGAAAAACGAGGAAGAGGAATTTTAAATACCATCCTAAATAAATAATAAAGTAGAATTGTAGTGGTTATTGATACCGCTAAAATCCAGATAACTCTCTTTTCTTTAAAAAGTAGCATATTACCTGCTATAAAAGGGGGTGTGGCATATAAAAAACCTATCTTGGCAATAAACCTGGTGTATAAAAAGGCTAAGGATATTAATAATATTAATTTAAAAATAAAACTATTATTAGTTTTTAGTTTTTCTTTTTTCTGAAGAGAAGTATTCTTAGTAATCCCTTTTATTCCTTGCATTAAAAGGACTAAAGACAGTACTATCAGACTGACACTGATAAAACGCGGAAAGGCTGTCGGTGCCAGGGCAACAGTTTGATGAGGAAATTGAAAGGTTAGAGTAAAAACTACTATAGAAATAATTATTAAAATAATACTCAGAATAATTTCTTTTTTCCCCATTTAAAACCCCTTTTAAAAAGATAGAGAGGTAGTAGTATACCCAGCTAAAACCTCTCTATCTTTATAAATTGATTAATATTTGTACTTGTCTCCCAGTTTATTAGCTATTATTAACTCTTTATAGAATTGATCTTGCTCTTCAACCCATTTTGTAAATTCTTCCGTCCCTTTATAGTCAAGTAATATCCCGGCCTGTTTGGCAAGCACTATAAAATCGGGATCTTCCATAGTGGCTTTGAAAGCATCATGAATAATTTTTATTCTAGCCGGATCAGTCCCCTTTGGAGCAGCTAGGCCTCTCCATTGTCCCAAGGTAAAATCAACGCCTTGTTCCTTGGCAGTAGGAACATCGGGAAAGTCTTCCAGTCTATTCTCTGAGAAAACCGCTATACATCTTAAATCTCCCGATTGTAATTGTGCTACACCTTCTGGTGGAGAACAAATTACGGAATCAACATGTCCACCCATAGCGCCAACCAGAGCTGGACCACCACCCTGATAGGGAACGTGGTTAAAACTAACACCTGCTGTCTTCTCAAAGGCTAAGGCAATCATATGGGTACCACCGCCAGCACCAGCATTACCCATAGTAATATTACCCGGCTGTTTCTTGGCAGCATCAAGAAATTCGGTTAAGTTCTGATAAGGTGAATCTTTTGGTACTAAAATCCAACAAGGTGCATTGGTGAGATTAATGATGGGATCAAAGGTCTTATAATCATAAGGAGTAACACTCATATGGGTTTTGGTGATAGAAGGGGTAGCCCAGGCTACGATATAATATCCGTCCGGCTTTTTAGTCATTGCCTCTGCATATCCAGGAACGGCACCTCCACCAGGTATATTGACAATAACCACAGGAACTTCTAAGTATTTAGGTAAAACGGACAAAAAGGTTCTAAAAGATATATCGGTAGCGCCTCCTACAGACCAGGGAATCATCAATTCTATTTCTCGAGATGGGAATTCTTCTTGGGCAAAAACCCCGGGTAGAATAAACATAGAGCTAAACAAAAGTAAAATTATAGACACTATTAAGGTTTTCCCTTTAGTAAATACTTTCATTTTAATTCAGATCTCCTTTCTAATTTTTTTCTTATTTAACAAGAATATCTGGTCTTATAAAGGTATACTCACCTCCTTTTATTTCTAATGTCGGGAAAATTACCGGTTTGGATAAAATTATCGGGCCATTGGAGGTAGCTAATATGGTATCTTCACTCTTGCTACCAGTAAGGGAAGGGTTCCAGGCAAACCCCTGGTTTTCTTGAACAATTTCATTAGTTTGAAAGTTTACTTTGTAATCTCTACCAGTATAACCGATAGCCCCTCCTTGATGATGAAGCTGATATTCTTCCGGATACCCCATTTCCTTATATGCCTCTATCCCCTTTTTAAATGCTTCTACAACTGGCTTCCCGGGTAGGGTATTAGCCATCAAAACACAGTCAATGTAGACATTGGCATTGTATTTCTTTCTTAACTCCTCGGGTATTTCACCAAATTGAACAAATCTGGTAAGAGAAATAATCAACCCCCATTTTCGGGCATTAACACAGAGCATTGCTCTTTTTTCAATCTTCTTTTCGGTAGCAAGAGGATGTCTGAAATAAGAAATTCTTTCATCCGCAGCACAAAAAGTTGTAATATAATCCAAGCGATTAGACCACAATCTCTCCGCGAGTCTTCCCACCACTTCGCATTCCTTATCACCTGGCTTTATAGTTTGAGTAGTTTCTTCAATAGCTTTGGAAGTAAGATAACCGACTTCTTTATATCTTTCCACTTCCCAGGGGGTAAGAGAATAACGAAGAGGATTTAAATCTTTTGAAATATTCTCTGTTCCTGGAAATTCACAATCGTAGCCAATCTTCCCACCTTTAACAATATCCTCTATGATTTTACCTTCATAATCTTCATACCATTTAAATGATTTAATTTTATAACCCTGTTCTGAAAGTTTCTCTTCTTTTTCCATCCGTGTTGCTTCAATATTGTTACAGATTACGTATTCATCATCTGGAGTAATCAGGATAGAGGAAGCTCCCATTTCAGTGGCAATACTGACATAATTTATACCACCACCGGTAATCCAGGAAAAATTGCATTGTTTCTTCAATAAAATAGCATCAAGATTCAAATTACTCATTAAAGTCCTGATTCTTTTTTTCTTCTCCTCTATTTCAGACCAATTTACCATATCATATTCTCCTGAAATTTATTCTTCACTGAGCCAGTACTTCTTCCCAGGTAGTTACTGGCCATTCAGTCCTGAACAACTCTTCCACTGCTGGCTTCCCTTTCTCACGGAAGGCATCGGCATCGGGAATTACCACCTGCATACCTTTTTTCTGAAGATCAATAAGCATACCTGTTTCACCTTTCTTAATCTTCTCATTAGCCCAATTGGTAGCTTCCTTTACGGTCTTTATGATTAGCTCTTGATGGTCTTCGGATAAACTTTCGAAAAAGCTCTTATTAATAAGTATTCCACCAGTTTGGACTAAATGATTGGTGATAGTAAGATGACTTTGCACTTCATTTAGTTTAAAAGAAACAATCTGAGGTAAATCGCCCTCTGATGCATCTGCCGTTCCCTCTTTTAAGGAATTATAGAGATCGGGCAAAGGTATAGGTACAGGATCAGCACCAATTTCTTCCCAGACTGCAATCCAGGTTTTTACTGTAGGTAATCTGAGTTTCAACATATAAACATCTTCTGGTGTATAAATGGGTTTGTTGGAGGTAGTTTGGCGAAGTCCTCGGTATACTATTCCCAGGTAGATCATATTACCATTCTCTTCTACAAGTTCTCTTGCCTTCATACCTAAGGGGGATTCCCAAACTCTCATGAAATGGTCAAAATCTTTCATTACATAGGGGGCATTGAAAAAGAAATACTGAGAGGCTGAGACTTCCAGTGGCCTCCCCCCGGTTGCCTGCATTTCAACCTTTCCTTCACTACACCAGTCATTAACTTCTTCTTCTGAACCTAATGCTGGCTGAACCTGGACTTCAATTTCGCCTCCGCTTTCTTTCTCTACCAGTTCCTTAAATTTTTCACCGGCGTCTACTAAAATATGACCAACCTCAAAAGGACTAGCCAGATGAATAGTGGTTTTACTTTCTGCTGCCTGAACCGCCATAGCAAAGACTAGACAAAAAATAAATATTACAGAACATAATTTTTTAAACATTTTTAAACCTCTCTTTTAAATAAATTTAAAAAAATCATTCTGCACCATATTCTAGTTGGCTGATATTTAGTTAGATTGTGTTTTTGATTACACCTCCTTCCTAAATTAAGTTTTTTGGCGTAGAGTAGGATGTTACTGAAATTAATTTAGACTGGCACTTCTATATCGTTTACCACTTTTTCTAATTTACTGGTTTTATATATTTCTATATTATAGAAATATGTTCTATATTTTGGTTAAATTCTATCAATATTATATATCAAATTTCAAATATGTCAAAAAATTCTTAATTCAAAAATAGGTGCTAATGTTATAAGCTAAAATCGAGTGGAATTTCTACTTCTGCTCCTTTTCTTTCTGCTGAAAGATAAGCTGAATATAAAACACTCATTACATCACTGGCTAATAACATTCCTGATTTAGGTTCTTGCTTGTAGTTAATTGCTTCCATAAAGTCTTGAATTTCCTGGGGATAACCAAACATAAAGTTTTCATCCGGTGCTGGATTAGACCAGCCCTGTTTGGTGCCAATCTTCTCCATTATATAAACATCTGTTAACTGCTTCTCATCTGGATTGTAAAGTTCTAAGGCATTAGTAGGGCTTAAATTACATCGAATTCTATGATTATTGGCAAAAATTTCCAGCCAGTTATGTACACCTCCCATTACCAACTCACTGGCAAAAATATCGGCAATCATCCCATCATCAAATAGTATATGGAGATGACCATAATCCTCTATATCCTCATAATCAGTTCTCAGGAAGCCCTTATTTATAAATTTGGGATTGCGGGTTATCTCATGAGTTCGAGCACTAACGGTCTTGGGGCGAATTGCCTGGTTATTATGAGCAAGTCCTTCTATCTGTTTGAGATAAAGCAAGGCAGATAAGGGATGACAACTCTTACCCACCACAGAACCACCACCAGAAAGTCGCCAGATTCCATAAGCCGAGGAGAGGCTTCCAGAATGTGATTGGCCTCCCAAAGCCCATAGTATCTGACCCCTGGTCTTAGTAATAATTTCTGCCTCTTTCTGCACTGCAGGAGCATAAATCCAATTTTCCGCATAACAGATTTTCTTCCCGCTCTTTACAGCTGCAGCTATAATTCTCCTGGTACTGGCCATGGCTTCTTCTAACATTTTTTCTTTAGAAAATTTATTACCCTTAAAATTCTTATCTCCAGGAGGGCCAAAATATCCAGTAAGAGGTTTTTCCACAACTATATGTTTTCCTGCTTCTAAAGATTTTACCGCTAATTCTTCATGAGTATATACTGGTGTGCATATATCAACAACCTCTACTTTGGGAAGTAGTTCTACTAAGGAATCAAAGGCTTTAATGTTATGTTTCTGGGCAAAAGCTTCTCGATGTTCTCTGGTTAGTGAAGTAATACCTACCACTTTTACCTCAAGACCAGTCACTCGTTGGTAGGAATTATAATGAAATTCAGCAGCAAAACCACAACCAATAATTCCAACACGAATAGGATTACTCATGTCCGTAAACTCCTTATTGATATTTAGTAATAATAATCTCTCCTCTCCCTCTAAGGGAGAGTGTTAAAATATATTGTTCCTAAATCAATCCATCAAAGACCCGCCATTGACATCCAGTACTTCTCCGGTAATAAATTTTGCCTTATCTGATACTAGAAAGGCAACAGCCTCTGCTACATCTTCCGGTTCTCCCATTCTTCCAAGCGGTATACCCGCAATTATACTTTTTCTCTTTTCTGTAGACCATTGCCTGCTCATATCTGTCTCAATAGCATGAGGCGCTACCACGTTAACATTAATATTATATGGTGCTAATTCCCTGGCTAAGGACTTCCCAAGACAGGCTATACCGGCCTTAGATGCACCATAGCAGGGTGCTGAGGCTAAGTCTCCAATTTTTCCGACGATTGAGGAAATATTTACAATCTTCCCATATCTCTGTCCTTTCATTATTCCTACCACAGCCTTCATACAGTTAAAAGTTCCTTTAAGGTTCACCTCAATTACTCTATCCCAATCCTTTTCTCTGAGCTCCTCGGTAGTACCACGCTTGATGATTGAAGCATTATTTACCAAAATATCAATTCTGCCAAACTCTTTTCTAGTCAATGCTACCATCTGATGCACTTCTTGGGCTACGGAAATATCTGCCTGGATGGCCAAAGCACGTCTACCCATATTTTCTATTTCATGAGCTACATTTTGGGCTATTTCTATATCAATATCATTAATAGTCACATTTGCACCTTCCCGGGCCAGAGTAAGGGCAATCGCTCTGCCAATTCCCTTACCAGCACCGGTTACAATTGCTACCTTCTCTTTTAAATCCATCTCTTAACCTCCTGAATTTAATAGTGTTTAACTTTTTAAAACCTGCGGATTTACAACTGATCTTGGTATTTCCCCCCTTAAAACGGCAAGCACTGCCTCGGCAGTTTTGGTTTTAAGCTCCACATAGGACTCCTCTGAGTAAAAGGAGATATGAGGAGTCACTATTAAATTCTGCAGAGCCAATAAAGGATTATTCCAATCAGGTGGTTCCTTTTCCATTACATCTAAAGCAGCGCCGGCAATCCATCCTTCCTTTAGTGCCACATAAAGAGCCTGTTCATCAACCAGAGGACCGCGGGAAGTATTAATTAGATAGGCGGTCTTTTTCATCATCTTTAGTTTCTTTTCAGCAAAGGCATGTTTTGTCTCCTCAGTTAAAGGGGCATGAATAGATATAAAGTCTGAATCAGAAAGCAAGCGGTCAAGAGAAACCAGTTCTACTTTATCATCTACCTTCGAAATATAAGGGTCATAAGCGATAACTTTGAATCCAAATCCTGTTGCTTTTTGAGCTACCATCCTGGCTATTCTCCCCAAACCAAAGAGACCTATTGTCTGCCCTTGAGTTCTAAAAAGTGGCTTTACCAGGGTAAAATCCCATTTTTGTGCTCTTATTTTTCTATCCAGAATAGTTATTCTTCTGGCACAGGCCAAAATTAAAGAGAAAGCGTGGGTGGAAACCTCATCCACACAATAATCAGGAACATTTGCTACTATAATATTATGTTCAGTTGCTGCTTGAATATCAATATTATCCACTCCTACTCCATAGCGGGAAATTACTTTACATTTTTGCAATGAATTTATTACCTTTCTGGTAAAGGGAGCATATTGATTGATAATGGCATCTGCATCAGAGGCAACTGCTATAACATCATCTTCGGTACGACAGGATTCCAGAATTAGTTCGGAATCAATTTTACTTAAAATATTTCTTTCAATATCTACAGAGGGGTGATCACAGTCGGTAATAATAATTTTAAATTTCTTATTAGACACGATAATTCTCCTTCTTAAAGGTTAGATTTAGATTATGACTATTTTTTTAAAATATTTTTAGCTTCTCTTCCTCTTACCCAAAAATCAGGTTAGGGAGAAAGGTAACCAGACCAGGAAATAACACACATAACACTACCACCAGTATTACGGCTAAAAAAAATGGCCAGCTTTCCTTTGCAAATTCTTCAATAGTGCAATTCATAACTGAACAAACAGAATACATAGCCACTCCTACCGGCGGTGTTAAAAGACCAATGGCACAGGTAATAACCATAATTACCCCAAAAAATACTAAATCTACCCCCACCGCTTTCATGATAGGTACTAATATCGAAGTCAAAAGCAAAATAATAACTGTGGAATCCATTACGGTACCTAATAATAAAAGAAATAATAAGACAATAGTGGTAATAATAATAGGATTTTCACTTAATCCTAAAAGAAATTGTGATAATACTTGAGGTATCATCTCCCAGGTTAGTCCATAGCTCATCAAGCCTGAAAGGGCGATCAAATACATAATCATACCAACATCCAGGACAGTATTAAAAATGGCATCCTTGAATCTTTCCCAGGTCAATTCATGGTAAATAGCTATCCCGACCATGCAAGCATAGACAGCAGCAAGTGCTCCTGCTTCTGAAGGGAGTAAAATGCCAGATCTAAGACTAACTAATAGAATAATTGGGAAGAAAATTGCCCAGATACTCCTAAAAAAAGTAGCAAATATCTCTTTGGTGGGTGCTTTTTCTTTATTTATAGGTAAATAACCCCTCTTTTTTGAGGTAATAGATACAGTAATCATTAAGAAAAGCATCATTAAAAGACCAGGAACAATACCACCCGCAAAAAGACGTCCAATAGATACTTCACCAATACTTCCATATAATACCATACCAATACTGGGCGGGATTGATATAGTAATCAAAGCAGAAAATCCGTGGACTCCAGCAGAATAACCCCTGGCATAACCCTGCTTAGTCATCTCCGGTCCCAATATACGTGATTCCATAGCCGCATCAGCAATAGCCGAACCAGAAACTCCTCCCATCATAGTACTCAATACTACACTGGTCTGTGCTAAAGAACCAGGTTTATGTCCTACCAAAACTGAAGAAAATTTAATAAGTCTCTTAGTGATACCAGTATTGTTCATTAAATTACCGGCAAAAATAAAGGTAGGTATAGCCAGTAAAGTGAAATTCTGGGTTTGAGAAAGAATTAATTGAACTGGCATAGTAAAAGGCAGAGTTGGCTGCTGAATAAAAAAGACAAAACCCGATATTCCTATGGCAAATGCAACGGGCATCCCTAATAATAGAAATACCACAAACAAGATAAAGACAAGTAACATCGTTGCTCCTCCTTAATAATCAACCATAATTCTTCTAACATCTTACTAATATTAACTATATAACCATGTTACTCATATGCTTTTATTTTATCTTCAATATTGGAATGTTTTCACTTTTAATCAAATGCTCTATTTTAAGTAGAATAGTTAAGAGAAGAGAAGCGCATCCAACGGGAATACTTAAAGTCACCCAGGTATAACTAAAACCAGGGATTCCCTGAAAAGCCCTGAATCTGGTAATAAAACAAAGTTTTATACCATAGATAATAAGAAAAAGTAAAAAGACAATGATAATAATATAATTAAATAAAGTAAGGTAACTTTGTATTCTCTTGGGAAACCTATTAAACAGGATTTCCACATTTACATGTCGATCTTTCCTCATGGTAACATCGGCACTGAAGAATACTGCCCAGGCAAAAAGAAATGTTGAAGCATCCATAGCCCATCTAATGGGATAACCAATACTTCTACCAAATCCTGCCACAAAAATAATACAAACTATAATAACAAATAAACAACCAGCTATGAAATTTTCTGCCTGACCAATAAATTCATAAGCGTTTCTAAATTTACTCACCTAAATCCCCCCTATCTACTGAATAAGTGGGTAACAAGTTAATTCTATCTAATAGTTATTTAAATCGTTTTATTAGCCAACATACCAATACAATTAATATTATACCCTTATACTAATTGAGGGCAAAGCGCTTATTTATAAATGCAAACCAGCCTAATTGCTTTGCCCTCATGACTTACTAAAAAACTAACGATTCAAGTTCCTTTCCTCTTTAAATTACTTCATCGCTTCTAATTCTTTTAATATTTGTTCTCTGACCTCAGCAATACCCAGTACTTCATAGGCAGCCTTCCCAGCTTCTTTAAATGCCTCAATATCAATTTCCTCTGTGGGGATAATTGTCATGCCTTTTTCCTCAGCTCTTCTCCTATAATCAGGAATCTGTTCCTCCATAGCGTAAGAAGTCTCTAATCCAGCTCGATCGCACTCTTCCACCAAGATTTTCTGATATTCTTCAGGAAGACTATCAAACCATTTAGCACTAATCACTTCAAAGTTGATAAGCAGGAAGTGTTTTGTTTCACTAACATATTTCAATACCTCAAATAGATTGGCACCAAAGATATTGGCATAAACCAGTTCAGCTCCATCGACTGCCTTCTGTTGTATAGCAGTATATATTTCTCCAAAGTTTATAGCAGTGGGTACCGCACCTAATGCTCTTACTGATTCTGACCAAATCGGAGCGGGAGGTGTCCTGATACGTAGACCTTTTAAATCCGCAGGTGAATAGATTGGTTTATTGGTCATAAAATGCCTGAATCCCTGTACCCAATTGAAAGAGAGAACTTTTAAACCATACTGAGTAGCCAACTCCTCATTCCATTTTTTAATGGTAGGAATTTCGTTTAACTTTATTACCTCTTCAATGCTGTTTACAAAGTAGGGACCGTTCATCACTGCAATTCCAGGAATATAATTTCCCAGTCGTGCTGAGTCTGTATTTTGCCCTACATTAACCCCCTGACGAATCTGTTCAATAATATCTTCTTCCACTCCCAGTTGCGCACTATGGAAGACCTGTATCTCCAGTTCTCCGTTTGTTCTTTCTTTTACTCTTTCCGCCCAGGTGAGAAAGCCTTGATGATACGGTTCATTTGGTGCCAGTACGTGATTAAATTTTAATACATATTTTGCCTCAGCTGACACCATTAATGAGCAAGTCAATACAAGTGCTAAAGTTATCAATAATATACTTATTTTTCTCATTCTATCTTTCCTCCCAATTTAATTTATATCAAAACTATACATTCTAATTTCTTCCTTTAAATTCTAATACCACCCCCTTTAAACTGAATACTAACTAAAATCAAGCCAAATCAATTCCAGTTCTTACCTTGGTTAGTAGACAACTCTTTTTTATCTCTGTACTCGCCCAGAGGCCGCCCCGGCCATCAGGTTTTTCACCTCTTTTAAGGAAAGTAAGGGTAGATCACCAGGTATAGAATGCTTGAGACAGGAGGCCGCTACCGCAAATTCCAGGGCTTCCTGATCATTCGAAAGGTGGTTCAAACCATAGATTAGCCCGGCAGCAAAGGCATCTCCTCCTCCCACTCTATCTACAATATCATGAATTTCATACTTTTTAGAAACCAAGAAATCTTTCCGGTTATCCAGCACTGCTGACCAACCATTGTGATCAGCAGAATGGCTCTCTCTTAGGGTAATAGCTATCTTTTGCATATTGGGATATAAGGCCAAAACCTTGCTAGTTAACTCCTGATATTTTTCTGCTTGCAGTTCTCCGGACTCAACATCGATATCCATCTTTACACCCAGTGATTTCTGACAATCTTCTTCATTACCCACTGCTATATCCACATATTTGACTATCTCCCCCATAATTTCCGGTGCAGATTTACCGTATTTCCAGAGATTTTTCCGGAAATTAAGATCACAGGACACAGTAATATTCATTTCCTTTGCTTTTTTAACTGCTGCTAAGGAAAGGTCTGCTGCAGAGGAAGAGATGGCTGGAGTAATACCAGTAATATGAAACCAGCTGGCTTCTTGAAATACCTTATCCCAGTCAATATCACCAATCATTGCTTCGGCAATAGCTGAGTGGGAACGATCATAGACCACCACCGAAGGTCTCTGGTTTGCCCCGGCTTCTAAGAAATAGATACCTAATCTTTCTCCTTTCCTAACAATGAGGGAGGTATCGATGCCCTGTCTTTTTAATTCTCTGATACAGGCCTCACCAATAGGATTATCAGGAATAACAGAAACATAGGCGACCTCCAGACCAAAGCGGGCTAGCCCGACCGCTACGTTTGCTTCACCACCACCAAAAGTAGCCTCCAGAAGAGGACTCTGTAAAAATCGCTCAAACTGAGGTGGTTTTAGCCTTAACATAATTTCACCAAAGGTAATATACCTTTCCATGGTTTCCTCCTTTTTGGTATTTATTTCTGCATAAGATGTACGGCAAATCCGGATAGGTTTAGATCCAGATAAATGGCTTTTAGCTTACCGTCAGCCTCTTTTGCTGTTTCGGGAAGAGTAGAGATACCCTTCCTTTTCAGATAGGCTATAGCTCTATTGATATTATTGGTGGCGATAGCAATATGACCATGTTCACCTAAGTATTTCTTTTTCATCAATTCAAAGCCAGTACCGGCAAAGACAGAGCTGCTTCCTTCTTTGATGTTAAAGTAAAAGATATGAGAAAGTAAATTAGCTAAATTAAGTGCCCTATCCGGGTTTTCCTCATTAATACCTAAATGGGCCAGTTGGAAACCTAACATAGTGGAAACCGCCTCCCTGGTCAGTTCGGTAATACGGGTAAAATCCCCGGAGGAAATGAGTTCGGCTTTGACCATCCAGCTCCCACCGCAGGCCTGAACTTGAGGATGAGCCAGATAAGATAACAAATTATTCTGGTCAATTCCTCCAGTGGGTATAAATTTAATCTCAGAAAAAGGTCCAGATAGAGCCTTAAGAAGAGCCAAACCTCCTGAGGCCTCTGCTGGGAAAAATTTTACCACTCCTAATCCCCTCTCCAGAGCCATTTCAATCTGGGTAGGACTATTAACCCCGGGAGTTACCGGAATATTGTTTTCTAAACAATAATCTACCACTTTAGGGTTAAAACCAGGAGAAACAATAAATCTGGCACCAGCTGAGACCGCTTTTTTTACCTGTTCGATGGTTAAGACCGTGCCAGCTCCCACTAAAAGTCCAGGTAACTCACGAGTCAAAACCTGAATAGCCTCTTCGGCAGCAGAGGTTCGAAAAGTAATTTCAGCCACCGGAAGATCTCCGGCTAGAAGTGCCTTACCTAAAGGAACGGCATCCTGAGCTCTATCAATCTTTACTACCGGGACAATCCCCAATTCTCCAATTTCTTTGAGCACATCACTCAATTTTCTATCCTCCTTATTATTTAGATTAAAAACCATCGATTCGCATACCTTTGGGGTATGGTAGGTCTAAACTCAAATTGTGCTATTACTATTTCTCTCATACCCACCTTTAGGGGTGAGTCCTCATCAAAATAAATTTAACTAAGGGTGTAATTGAAATCCCAGACGAGCAGAAATTTCTTGACAGGTATTAATCAGTTCATCTTTCAGATGGTTTTGATTTCCTTCATTGATTCTATAAGCAGGACCTGAAATACTTACCGCAGCAATTACTTTACCCTGGTAATTTCTGAGCGGTGCAGCAATGCAGCGAACATCTTTTTCATTCTCCTCTCTATCTAAGGCAAATCCTTCTTGTTCAATTTTGTTAAGCTCTTCTATCAGTTTTTGTTTATCAGTAATGGTATTTTCAGTAAGCTTAGAAAGTTCTATTTTAGCTAATAATTGTTCTCTTTTAGCTAAGGGAAGAAAAGCTAATATGGTTTTCCCTAAGGCGGTACAATGTAGAGGTGCCCGTTTACCAACATAAGAAATCATTCTAATAGTTTGTGATGATTCCTCTTTAGCTAAATAAAGAACATTAGTATCTTCTAAAATTGCTAGATGAACTGTTTCATTACATTTTTTAGCTAATTCTTTTAAATATGGTCTTGCTTCTTTTACCAGGTCAATTTGGTTAAGTTTGGCCATCCCTAATTCTAATAGCTTCATACCCAATTGGTATCTTTGGGTAAGGGGATCCTGTTCTACATAGCCGCCGTATTTTAAAGTATCCAGTATACGATGTACGGTACTGGGATACAAATCCAGTCTTTCACTTATTTCAGTCATACTCATTGGTGCATCATTTTTCAATATAGTATCCAGGACTAAAAATGTTTTATTAAGAACTTTTATAGGATAATTAGGAGTTATATCATTCATAATTTTAACTTTACATATATTTTAATTTCTATATAATAGAATTATATTCTATATCTATATTATAAAAAATATATTTCTTTTTGTCAACTTTATGGTGGGCAATATTTTTTACTGTACTACTAATTTTGTATTAACATATTATTAGAAAAATATCTAAGGCGATTCTTAGAGTTATTAGATTCTCATTACTTACAATTAATTTTCAAACCATTTAATAGTGCTCTTATTATCCTATAAAATTATTGCTCTTTTTTATATTTCTACAATTTATATAGGCAAGAGGTGTAAGGTTTTTATAGTCATCTCTGCAGCAGCAGTTTGATTAGGGAAGGGAAGTATTTCTGCCGAAACATATCCTTGATATCCAATTTCTTTTAAAGTGTCTACTATTTTGGGAAAATCGAGGTGACCATAACCTGGAGCCCAGCGGTTACTGTCAGCAAAATGAACATGAGTAATATATTCTTTAGCCTGTTTTAGACTTTCATAAATGGAAGCTTCTTCAATATTCATATGAAAGGTATCTGCCAGTAATCCTATATTAGGCTTGTTAATTTTTTTTATGAATTCTACACCTTCTTCCAATGAATTGATAAAATTACTCTCATAGCGATTTACTGGTTCTAAAGTCAATTTAACATTTTCTTCCTGGGCAAATCTGGCACATTCTCTTAGACAGGATGTAGCCCATGCCTCGGCATCTTCTCTGGCAACCCCTTCCTTCACAATTCCTCTAATTAAACCTATAATCACCTGGGAACCAAAATAAGAGGCAAATTTGATTTGCTCAATTATTCTTTCCACAGCCATTTTTCTGACTATTTCGTTGGGATCAGAAAAACTTAACCCTTCTTCTCCCCAGGCCTGCCCTGTGCCAATGGCCGGAACCTCTAGATGGCAATCCCTAATCAATTGTATTATTTTTTCTTTTTCCAAATATTTTGGATCTCTAATAGCCAGTTCAACTCCATCAAAGCCAAGTGCAGAAATTAGTTTGACATTTATTTCTAAATCTTCCTTAAAAGCCAGTGCAGAAAAATTGGTTTGTTGTGTAGAAACAACAATACTTTTTTTCATAACTAAATCCTCTGGTAATCATTACAATTGATATTATAATATCATACTAAATCTATCTCGGGCAGACACAAGCTTTGCTCTTACTGAAATTTCATTCTGGTCAGGCAATAGGCAATACTCAATACACACGACTGAATATTATAGACTATTTATCTGACCAATATAAGGTAATTCAAAGACCGATTTCCAACCTTTGCTCATGGGTTCTCTCAAGAAAGGTTCCATCTCTTTGGGATCTCTTAAGCTAATCTTTTCCACAGGTGGCAATTTACCCGAGGGATAGTTTGCCAAAATCTCATCATGAACCAGAGTTAGATACTTCAAAATGGCGGCAACAGGTCTTTTAGCCTTTTCCGCACTCGCTCTGGTGGGTTTACCTACCACACCCTCGGGAACAGCTGCTCTTTCGATGGCAGAATGACCTTCTCCCTGTTGCCACTGCTGTGGTCGCCGATATGGATCAACAGAGGTGTCAAAGTGTCCACCGGGCAACAATGACTCTCCCTCTGTATCAACAGCATATTTCAGGTCTAACATTTCCGGAAAGAGTAATAATCCCACAGAGGCTTCCGCTTCATCAGCATGAATAAAGTCAGTAGATAAACTATTCTCTCTTTTTATGGGAATAAAGAACTCTCTGATAGCACGATGCCAGTCAATTACCCGATAAATACCTGGTAATTGATAGCGTTTACAAAACTCTTGTAATGCTGATTCCAATACCCATAACTGTCCATGATTATTTACCCAGATTTGTTTTCTAAAACCATCATTCCAGAGTCCCAGCATAACATTGATCATAGTTTCTCGAACTACATCTTCGGGCATAATGACAGTGCCAGCCATACCACAATGATGATAGGGATGAGCCCCATAATTCAAAGGGGGTAAGGCCAGGCTAACTGGATTGCCTTTCTTGCTGGTATATCTTCTAATTCCTTCACAAATTTGAGTCACCATAAAGGTATCCAGACCGGAATTGGCATAATCACCATGACATTCGGTACAACCGACTGGAACAAAAACAATATCATTCTTTCGTCGCTCTTCAATTACCTGCTTTCTCGGTGTATTTTGAATATAACTTCCTGCTTTGCCTAATTCAGAGGGGGAAGGAATGTTATATTCCTTTAAAATATCCTCAATCTCCCTCTTTGAGGCATCAAAAATTTTCTTCTTCAGTTGCCCTACTTTATTATTTTCAAAGAAAATATTGGGATAGTCCGTAGTTAACCATTGATTTTCCATTATCTTTCTCCTTTGTATATCTTAAGTATAAGTATATCTTATATCTTTCAATTTCACTCATAGGTAATATTTTTAAAAATAGAGATTAATCAAACACACAGGTAATCTTGCATTCTTCTCGGCAGGTCCTGAGCAATACAATATGGTCGGGAACTTCTTCCAATTTTATCTTTTTAGTAATAAGAGGAGTCAGATCCATACCGGTAGCCATAGAACTGATTACTCTAGGGAAGGTACCGTGACCAGAATGCCCCTGCGAACCAACAATCTCAGCCCTTCTTACTTGAAAAACCTCTCCGGTTAAAGGAATTTTTTTATCAGCCCTGGCTACAATCACCACAGTGCTGTTAATCATCTTACCTTCCCAGATACATTGTTCGATTCCCGGCCAGACCTTATCAGGTAATCCAGTAGCCTCTAGATATAATTTGGCACCTAATCCACCAGTAATTTCCAAAACACGTTTAGTAAAATCTTCTTTACTGGGATTAATGATATAATCAGCTCCCATTTTTCTGGCTAATTTAGCCCTGTCTTCTGAAGGTTCAGAAAGTATTACCCTGGCCGCTCCTGCTCTTTTTAATATTGCTACTGCCGCCTGCCCAATTGGTCCACCACCGAGAATAACTACATTATCTCCCGGTCTAATTCCACCACCACGCTCAATCACTGCATTATAAGCAACCGAAGTGGGCTCAGTCAAACTACCAGCCAGAAATAAATCATCACCTTGGTACACCTTTCGAAGTTCTTCCAAACTCCAGGTATATTTGGCATCAACTTTCACGTATTCGGCAAAAGCACCATCTACACTAAAGCCAATCTCTTGTAATTTCTCACAATGATTGGGATACCCATCTACACAGGGACGGCAGGTTCCGCACCAGAACATCTCCTCTGCAGTAACTGCCTCCCCTTCCTCATACCTTTTCCCAGTACGTTTATTAAAGGCCTTCTCTCCAGCCTGAACTACAATTCCGGAGAACTCGTGTCCCAAGGTAACCGGGAAGGCAGTAAGACCAGGATACCAGATATAACCATCATCATTAGGTTGAGCCATATGCACATCACTGCCACAGATACCGCAAGCCTTAACCTTAATTAAAACATCAGTCGGGCCTATCTCTGGAATATCTTTTTCAACAATCTTTAACTTGGGATTACGCCAGACCTTACTTCCTAAATAAGTTAACTTACCCTCTATATCTTTAGCACCAAGTATAAAATCGGGCTTCGGATCCCAGGTAGCCTCCAAAACAACGGTCTTCATTTTTTTTGACATATTCATCTTCTCCTTTAATTTATTACTTTAAATAGGAATTATAGATACCCACGGGCAAGCCCGT
>DKFO01000077.1 GCA_002452835.1 Candidatus Atribacteria bacterium UBA6794
GCGCACCTTGACAATTAAATAAAAAGTTTTCAGTTTTCAGTTAACAGTTTTTAGATAAAGGCAAATGATATACTGCTATAAAAGTTATACTGTATTACGTTTATGAATTTGTATTTTAACCAAAAACTAAAAACCAAAAACTAGATACTAAATACTAACGACCAACGACTGTATTCAAGCGATATACCTTATACGTAATACTATATACGCTTTTGTCATTGCGAGCCTGCCCCTAAACTAATGTTTAGAGGCAGACGAAGCAATCTCATCCACTTATGCTGGGAAAAAAGAGCTTATTCCTAAGCTGTAAACTAAACTGAAACTTTTCTTGACTTTTATAGTCTTAGCTATTAGTATTGCTTTAGCTATTCCGTATAAAAATAAATAAGAGGAACAAAAATAATAAATGGAAAAAGAACACTTCGAAGTTATCTTAGAAGATATTAATTCCAAAATTAACTTAATAGTTGAGAATATTCAGAGCCTTAGAGATAAGATGGAGGAAAATAATCTTGACTCCATTAGAAGAGACGAGGAAATAAAAAAACTATTGAAGTTTGCCAAAGAAGATTCGGACAGACGAAACGATGAAACTAACCGGCAACTGAAACTCGCCAAAGAAGACTTAGGGAAGAGAATTGATGACAATAATAAGGAGCTAAAGCTTACTAAAGAAGAATTAAACAAGAGAATTGATGAAACCAACCAAGAGCTAAAGCTTACTAAAGAAGACTTAGGGAAGCGAATTGATGACACTAACCGGCAACTGAAACTTACCAAAGAAGATTTAGGGAAGAGAATTGATGACAATANNAGAGAATTGATGAAACCAACCAAGAACTAAAGCTTACTAAAGAAGACTTAGGGAAGCGAATTGACGATACTAACCAATTATTAAAACTTGCTTATGATGATTTAAGCAAAAAGATTCAAGAAAATGGCTCAAAGATAACAGAAAATCGACAACTAATTGAGCTGAATGGGAAAAAGTTAGTACTACTCGGAGAGAAGCAGTTCGATTACGAAAAAAGGTTGACTCAATTAGAAAAAAGAGTTAACTGAAATAGGAAAATAGAATTACGTAGGTTACCAGTTAGTTGCTCTTTCTTTTAACTGGCGAACCAGCTAACAAGCTAACTGGCGAACTGAATTATCTTAATGCTAACGACTAATGACTATCAGCTAACGACTATCAACTAACGACTAAAAAACGACTATAAAGTCTGGTTTCTTAGCCCGTATGAGGTCGACATGCGGTGTATTCATCTGTAAAATATTTATCTGAAAAATACAGATTACAGGTAAAGAGACTGAGAGTCCAGAGAAAAAGAGAAATTAATTAATTTCTCATAAAATCCATGGAAAATGAAAATAAAAAAAATAAAATAAATTAAGAAACAAGAAAGGAGAATTCTTAATGAAGAAATTATTAGTACTCTTACTCATCTCAGCATTAGCGGTCTTTGTCTTTGTCGGCTGTGACCTGCTTCCTTCTGAAGGCGAAGGTGAAGGCGAAGGCGAAGGAGAAGGCGAAGTAGAAGTCACCGTAGAAATTGAAGGAGCTGTACCGCTAAACGGAATAGATTACGTAAAAGGTGGCGATTCAACCATTACCGTTACTTTCCCAGCACCAGTTGAAGGTATTACAACAGCCGAAATTTCTAATTGCGCAAACAAGAGTTCATTTTTCCTTTTACCCAATGCAGACAAGACAGTGTGGACTGGGGAAGTAACCTTTAATTGTCTGTCAGTTGAAGACCTTGGTCCTTGTGTTGAAGATGGACAATGTGAACCTGTACCTTGCTGTGAAGCTGTAATAGCCATCACTTCAGGCGCTTGTGAACCAGAAACCTGCCTGGTTTTCCCAGTGATTGTTGATTGTAAACCACCAGAGATACCACCTTTTGATTTCAAATGTTTAGACTGTTGTGCAGATCCATGTGAACCACAGGGCACTTACTTCACCTTTACTGCAATGGGTGGTGACATTTGTGACCCAGAATATATATGTGGAGATGATTGCTCTGGCGTAGGTGCATGGAAATTCTCTACTGGTGGTATATGTGATCCTTGTGTACTGGCAGAAGGAGAAGGTTGCCCGATAGAAGGGACAGCTGCTTGTGGCTGCTTACCTTATGCTACTGCTACTGAAGGAACAAAACCTTACACTATAGATTTTGAAATCTTTGATAAGGTAGGTAACAAGAATACAGCTAAATATTATATTATAGTGGATACTGACGAAGTTGTTTCTGGTAATTGCATGACAACGACACCACCACCTGCTGTTTAACTTACTATTATTGTGAAATTAAAGTTAAAGGATAGAATGCGGAATTGAATAGAAGCTAAAAAGGGATACCTTTTATGGTATCCCTTTTTAGCTGAATAATTAAGAAGAAATTAGAGTCAAAAGAATCAGGTTCAGGTCTTCACTTTTGATATTTCTCTAACGAAATATTCGATATTGAGACTGATTCTGATTGAGCTAGCAATATGACATTAGAAAATATAAATCCCAGAAATGTTAATATTCAAAAAAATAATTTCTATTCTAGAGCAATAGAAATAACCACTATTATTCTCACCGTTTTAATTCCTGTTATGTTTTATCCTTATTTAATCAGAATATTTAATCCACCCAAAGAATTGCTCTATGAACTTTTAGTATTAATCTGCCTGGCGCTGTGGGGATTTAGATTAACTGATGAGGGAAAATTGCAATTTATTACCACGCCCTTAAATCTTCCTGTTTTAGGTTTCATCTTAATTTGTATCCTGTCCTTGCTCTGGTCAGTTAGCCCTTCGCAGAGTCTGCTTGAATTACCTCTTTTTTTAGCTGGCCTAGTCCTCTTTTTTGTGCTGGTCAACAATATAGAAAGTCAAGAACAGGTTCATCATATTCTTGCTGCTGTGCTGATAGTCGGTTCTGTTTTGGGTATTTATGGAATATTGCAGTATCTGGGAATAGATTTTGCTTTCTGGAAGGCAAATATTGGTAGAAACCAGGTCTTTGGTTTATTTGGTAATGTCAATTATTTTGCCGAATATTTAATTATACCCCTTACTGTAGCGGTTCCTTTATTATTTGCTGTCAGAAAAAAGCTGGTAAAAATTCTACTACTTATTGGAATTATGGCTATGGGAACTGCTCTTCTTTTGACTTTTACCCGCGGTTCTTATTTAGGATTTGCCATTGCTTTAATCTTTATGTTTTTTCTTTTACTACTCTGGGAAGGAAAATATTTTTTTAAAAAGTATCGCAAAATAGTTTTATATTTTTTGTTAATTGTAGTTGCGATAGCTTTAATTGTTATTATTCCTAATCCCTTAAATGAAAAAGGGACTGCTATTTATAAGATTAAAGAAAGAACATCTCTTACCAGGTTAACTCAAGACAGTTCTATAGCCAGAAGAATAGCCATCTGGAAATTTACTGGACTTATGATTAAGGATAATCCCGCATTAGGGTCTGGTCTGGGGACCTATCCTTATCACTCATTAAGATATCAAGCTCAATTTTTTGCCCAGGCAGATAATCGCTCAATATATCCCTATGGTATCGCTGCCCAGGCGCACAATGAATACTTACAGTTATGGGCAGAGCTGGGAATCATTGGCTTACTTATCTTCCTCTGGATTGTGGCAAGATACTATAAGTATGCTTTTGCTTACTTAAAAAGGGAAAAAGAAAAACAAAAACAGATACCGGCTATGGTCATTGGCTTGATGGGGGGAGTTATGGCGGTTTTGGTAGACGCACTCTTTGGATTTCCCTTACATTTACCAGCCAGTGTATCATTGTTCTGGTTGGCAATAGCTCTTACTGTAGTGGTTATAGAAAGAGAAAGTTATGATAAAACTAAAATAAGAAGTGACCTATCAGGTAAACAGAAAAAAGATAATACTGCTAAAAAATATAAAGAAAATGCTGCTAAGAAAAAAAATCTTCTGGTAAAATTTAAATATTTAATATATCTAACGATAATTGTGGCAACCGTTTTAGTAGGGTTTATGTTAATACGGCCTTTGGTAGCAGAAGTACATGAATTTTATGCTTTACAGAATATAGAGAGGGAGGATTTTGACAGAGCAATTAAACATTATGAGGAAACCTTAAAATGGAATCCCTATTCCGGTATGGCTTATTTTAATTTAGGTCAGATTTTAGCACAGAGGGGGCTTAACACAGTTGCCATAGAATACTTTGAGAAGGCAGCTAAATTTATGGACCATCCTGATTTGCCAGAAAACTTAGCTTATCTTTATATTAGAAAAGGGATGCTAGCAGAGGCGATTCCTAAATTAGAGCAGGCGATTTTATATCAGGAAAAGGAAAAGGATAGGGCACCCTTGTATTCTGATTTGGGGAAACTCTATCTGCAAAGTCGAAAATATAGTGATGCTGAGGTAGCCTTCAGAAACGCCCTAAAAATTGATAATAAAAAAGTTGATTCTCATTTAGGGTTGGCAGTTGCTTTGTTAAATCAGAATAAAAAAGAAGAGGCACTAAAAGAGCTGGATAAAGTAATTGAGCTTGCCCCGGATAGTCAGGAGGCAGAACAGGCCAGGGATTTGCTGCAGCAGATTGCCCGGGAAAGATTAAAAGCCCCGGTTATGAAGTGAAGTGTCGGAGTGTCGGGGTGTTGAGATCTGAACTTCCTAGCCTGCCTCGACCCCCCTAGCCTATCCTAGCCTAGAGAAGATAGAAAATAAATAGAAAAATTTAATAAGGAGGCAGTTTTGAAGAAAATAATAATTATTTTAATAATTGGGATTCTTGTGATTTTTACGATGACTGGATGTGATGGTATTATTCCAGGTGAGGGTGAAGGAGAAGGTGAAGGTGAACCTGAACCGAAGGTGACTGTTTTAGTAGAAGCTTATGTTGCTTTGGGTTGTCCACATTGTGCCAAAGTAGAACCAATTCTGGAAAATCTGGCAATGGAATACAGTAGGGATGAGATGATTCTAGTAGAGTTAGATCCTTGGACCGACTATTTTACCAGCGAAACATATCAGCGGTATCAATGGTATGGTTTAACCGGTGGAGTCCCTCAGATACTGTTTAATGGCTTAAATAATAATATACAGGGAGTATCAACTTATTCAGTTATTAAAAATAGAATAGAAGCCCAGTTAGCTACTACCCCTACCATTAAGCTGGAGGCTTCCAGAACTGCCAGTATTTCAGGGACAGTTATTACTGGAAAGGTAAAGAATATTAGCAATGAAACTTTAACCTATCTGGTGGTAAACGGCATGGTCTTCAAGAACAGGGGAATGACCGGTTTTCGTTATTCTGTAACTGATATTTTTGAAGAGGAAAAAGTAGTAATAAGTTCTCTTGCTCCAGGTGAAGAAAAAAGCTTTACCATGACTATTGAGGGATTAAATTGGACTGCTCAAAATGATGGGGTTATCTTTGTGCAATCATCGGCTCATCCCAAAAAACTTATCCGCCAATCCGTATTTTTAGATTAAAGATAAAAGAGGACAGACTACTTTTATGACAGGGTGACAGGGGACAGTCCTTTAACATATTTTTAAAGATTGTTTTCAGTTTACAGTTGGCAGTTTTTAATTTTCGGATAAAAAATGTGGGAATAATTGTATGAGATTGCCACGAGGAGCACTCAAATAATATTGAGTGCTCCCCTCGCAATGACCTTTTACTTTGGTAGTTTATCTTATACTATCAAAATTGCTTAGCAATTACGATATTCAAGGGGAAGAATTCCCCTCTTGAGAGGGGTGTCCCGAAGGGATGGGGTGTTCCCCTTGACAACCCTTACCTTAACTTCCAACTAGCAACTGTATTTAAACGATATACGTTATACGTAATATGGTATACCATTTTGTCATTGCGGGAGCAGGGCGACGAAGCAATCTCCTCTATTTATACCGGCGTAAAAAAACGAAAAAGTAAATATTTTTTGAAAACAAATTGTTTATGTGATATAAAAATATATGAAAAAATATAAAAGTAGTACATTAGATTGGATACCAACTTTAATCTACTTTAACCAAGTTTTTTGGGTTGTTTATCTTATAATGAAAAGAAGAGGTTAGTAAAATGGAAGATATAACTCTGGAAACTATTTATAAAAAAGTTCTGGACCTACAGCGAGATGTAGAGCTGATTAAAAAAAAGCTTTTAGAAGAGCCGGAGCTAAGAGAAGATTTTATTTTAAGAATGAGAGATATTGACCTGGAGAAGTCCATAGTAGTTGATGACTTTGAAAACAGATATGGAATTAAGTAATGTATAAACTTGCCATCAAGGAAAGTCTGGATAAGAAATTCAAAAAGCTTCAGAAAAAAGACCAGGAAATGCTACGCTTAATTTATAGGAAAGTCCAGGATATATTAGATAATCCCTATCGTTTTAAACCACTTAGAAAACCATTACAAAATAAACGGCGAGTACATATTGGTGGTTCCTTTGTATTAATTTATGAGGTAAATGAAAAAGAGAAGACGGTAATACTTTTGGATTTTGATCATCATGATAATATTTATAAAGAATAAACCCTAAATATAACAGGGGACGGTTCTTTAACATATTTTTAAAGATGGTTTTCAGTTTACAGTTGGCAGTTTTTAGTTTTCGGATAAAAAATGTGGGAATAATTGTATGAGATTGCCACGCCTGCCCCTTGCCCCTTAACTAGTGTTAAGAGGCAAGAGGCAGACTCGCAATGACCAAATCATAGCCCATATTTATAGTTAAATAGCAACCCAGCATTTTGGAAAGGATAGGGGAGGCTTTAAGGTAAGATTTCACCCTCACCTAACCTCTCCCTTCTAAGGGAGAGGAATGAAGAGGATGATAATCTTCTTTCGATAGATAGGGATGAATAATGAATAATGATAATTATCTTCTTTTGAGGGAGAGGAATGAGTGATGGTAATAATTTCCCTTCAAGGAATAAGGTTGGGAGACCTTCTACTTGGATAGGAGAAGGAATAAGTAATGGCAATTACCTTCCTTCAAGGAAGAGGGAATGAATAATGATAATTGTCTTATCTCCAAAGTGAAAAAAAAGAGGGAAAATTTAGATTCAAGCTATTCTAAAACAAAACTTAAGCTATTCTTCCCTCCCCTGGAGGGAGGGAAAGAGGGAGGGGGATTATTATAAGTAAAATGAAGAAGGGAAGAGAAGTAGTCCCACTCATAAGTTATGTGGACTAAATTAAAAAAAATAATCCAGTTGCTTTATATTATAACCATCTATAATCTATGCCGTCGTTTTTAATCTCTTTTCATTACGGATAATTATTTCTGGATTTTTATTTTCTCGAGGGACGGATAACCCTCTTTCTTTTAATAATTCTACATGCTCTTCTATCCCCCATTTCGCTTGATAAAGGCAATCTTCTATAGAATGCCCGACTCCAGTAAATCCTTCTAAGTCAGGAGAATAGAAAGTAAAAAAAGTAGGGTCTTTGGTAGCCTCTATTATTAGAGAATATTTTAAATTAATCATCTCATCAAATCCTCCTTTGTTTTAGACCAGCACTCTTTAAAATAAAATTACAGGTACCAGTAGGAACTTCTTTTGAACCGTGATAGTCTATTCTAATTAATTTATTAAAGTTAGATTTTCCATAATAGCGAATAGAGCCTTTTTCTTTGACCACGAAAAATCCATTTTTTTCTAAAATTCTCACTAATTCGCTAAATTTCACCGTTTTTTCCTATATTATCTTTCTTAAGAATTGGATTGTTTCACTATTTTTATTATATTTCTCCAAATTTATTATAGGCTATTTTACCGAAATTATCAATCTTCAGCACCTTTTTAGGGGAAGTGAGAGAGAGTGGTTAAGTCTTGACATTCGACATTTCTCTAAACATGACAGGGGACGGTCCTTTAGCATATAAATAAAAAAGTTTTCAGTTTGCAGTTTACAGTTGGCAGTTTTCAGAGCAAAGATGTGGGCAATAATTGGATGAGATTGTCACGTCTGCCTCTTAACATTCGTTAAGGGGCAGATTCGCAATGGCCGAATCATAGCCCATATTTATAGTTAAATAGCAACCTATCATTTTGGAAAGGATAAGGGACTTTAAGGTAAGACTTCACCCTCACCTAACCTCTCCCTTCTAAGGGAGAGGAATAAGTGAGGAATGAATAATGATAATTACTGACTCGAATTCTATAAAGATTATCTGTACCTTGAATTTTCCAATGTTGAGCTGGAAAAGGATTTATAGTGAGAGATTCTATAGCTTTAATTAGACGAGGAATTTGCTTTTGCTCAATATCCAATAAATCTTTCTCTACTGATCTTTTTTATTGAATATCATAAATATCATAAGAGGCCATTTTTTATTAATCTTTCTTTTAATTTATCGAAAGTTATCGCTGGTTCATCTCGGCGTTCAGCTATAACTGCTAGGTCATGAAGGTCTTCCCTGACCATAAGTTCCTTATACTTTTTAAGAGGAAGAATAGCAGCTGTTTTTTTGCCTTTTTCATTGTTAAAAACTGGCATCTATCTATTGCTTATTGCTCTCCTTTCTAGGAAGATAAATTGTAATTCATTTTCAAATTTGTATTTTATCTTGCTTTTATTATAGATTATTTTTTCAAGATTATCAATAAAAGATATTAGTGCTCTATCCCTGGGAAATCTATAGCAAATTAAAAATATAAGTAGTTAAATTAATATGAGATTTTAGAATGAACTCACACATAAGAGAAAACTTGCCCAGAGGATTTGCTTAAACTCCTAAGGCTATCAAACTCAAGGGGATAAAATGTATTTCTCCAAAATCATAACTTTTTTTATCCATAAAATCTCTGGTTATCACTATCCCTTTTTGGCATTCCTCTCCCTTTGTTTTCATAAAATTTTCCATCACTAGGGGGATCTTCTCTTTAACAAAATTTTGGTATTTGACTTCTATAGGAAGGATCTCATTCCCTCTCTTTAGCACAAAATCTATCTCGGCGCCATCATAAGTACGATAAAAAAAGATTTGTGCAGATTCACTGAATAAATAAGAATTGGCCTTTTGCAAGATATTGAAGGCCATATTTTCTACTAAATGTCCTACTTCATTTGGATTAGAGGGGAAATTCGTTAAGCCAATACAAGCATTACGAAATCCTGTATCTAAAAAATAAACCTTCTTATTTTTTCTAACTGCCTTTCTTTGATTTTTAAAATATGGTTGTAGAAGTTCTATTATATAAGTTTTTTCTAAAATATTTAGAAAATTTTTCAAGGTAGGAAAGGAGATCTTTACATTCCTACACAATTCTTCAAGATTAACCAAACTCCCAATTTGATAAGCAATAAGCTCCAGCAGGTTGGAAAAGGCCAGATGTTTTTCTACTCTTAAAGTCTCAATAATATCCTTCTCTATATAGAACTGTTTGATATCTCTCAATAACATATCTGCTTTTAATCTTTCCTTCTTTGCTATTCCTGGATAACCTCCTCTTAGGAGATATCCATTAAATTGAAGCACTATTTCCTCCTTATAAAAACTTAATTCAGAAAATATTTTTTCTAATTTCTGATAATTGTCAAAATTCTGGAGAAATTTTTCGGCTTCACTTCCTACTTCTGGTAAGAATTTGGTCAAAGTCTTTGAACCCTTTAAAGTTAGTATTTCCTGGAAAGTAAGAGGATGGAGGTGAAAATTTATTACTCTACCCAATAAGGATTCACTTACTCCTTTACTCAATTCTAAACTAGATGACCCGGTGATAATGAATTTGAAAGAACTCTCTGAATCATAATAAATCTTTAAGATCTCGAGTATTAGGGGTGCCTTTTGAATTTCATCAAAGAATACAAAGACCTTATCTTTATCTTGGCTCATCCTTCCCTTTTGCTGCTGAATAAAATTAAATACCGATTTCGGGTCTTGCAAGACCAAGTTTCGTAAATCACGGTCATCAAAAGAAAAGTAAAAGATATTTTCTGGGTGTACTTTTGTTTTGTGAATCAAGTCGTAGATTATCTGTTGAACCAAAGTAGTTTTGCCTACCTGGCGGGCACCTCTAATGACGATAATTTCTGGCTCATCTATCCAATTTAAGATTGACGGTAGAATCCTTCGAGGTGTTAGCCCCACTAGTTGCCATCCTGGCCGAGTTCGCCAGGGATTCTGGAGTGAAAAGATATTTTGCATCAATGTTTCCCCCTAAAAACTTATATTCCCATTTTCATGAGGGCAAGCTCTATGAAAACGTGTATTGGTGAATGATTAAATAATGTATTAATAAATTACCGTAATTTATTAAATCGCTATTAAATTATATACGATAATAAATAAAAAATCAAATGGAACAGGGGACTAAAACAGGGGACTGGAACAGGGGACTGGAACAGGGAATGGTTCTCTGCCGTTCTTTTCCATTGAATATCATAAATATCATAAGAGGCCATTTTTTATTAATCTTTCTTTTAATTTATCGAAAGTAATCGCTGGTTCATCTCGGCGTTCAGCTATAACTGCTAGGTCATGAAGGTCTTCCCTGACCATAAGTTCCTTATACTTTTTAAGAGGAAGAATAGCAGCTGTTTTTTTGCCTTTTTCATCGTTAAAAACTGGCATCTATCTATTGCTCTCCTTTCTAGGAAGATAAATAGGTAATTCATTTTTAAATTTATATTTCATTTTTTTATAGATTATCTTTTCAAGATTATCAATAAAACCCCCCGATACTTTTAACTTGACAAAATACACAATAATATGTAGACTATATTATAGTAAATATCATATAAAAATAAAAATAGCATCCTAAATTTAAAAACGAGGGAGTTTTAATTCCTTGAACTTTATTAAGAGAAAAATATTACCCCATATTAGCAATTTTATGAATTACAAAGAAGCTATAGTTATCTATGGGGCAAGACAGGTAGGGAAAACCACAATAATGAAGATGCTCATCAATGAGTTAAAAACCATCAACAACATCCCCGAAGAAGCTGTATTCTATTTTGATTTAGAAGACCTGGAGATGCTAGAAATATGCAATCAGGGAGTTGATCATTTAATTAGATATATAGATGCCAGAACTTCCTATAATTTAAATTCCTCTCCCGCCTCTTCCCAGGGGAAAATCTACCTGTTTATTGATGAAATACAATATCTTAATAACGCTTCAAATTTTATAAAACTTATGGTGGATAATCATTCAGACCGATTTAAGCTGATTGTATCAGGTTCATCTGTGCTTGACCTCAAATCAAAGATTAAGCAATCATTAGTGGGGAGAATTGTTACTTTTGAGGTTTTAGGTTTAGATTTTGAGGAATTTCTATGGTTTAAAAAGAAAAAGTATCATATGGACAAAATTGTAGTTGTAGATAAAAAAACACAAAAAGAGTTAAAGCAATTATTTGAAGAATTTATAATTTTTGGCGCTTATCCCAGAGTCGCCTTAATTTCTGAGATAAAAGATAGAAAATATTATCTAAAAGAACTCATTCAGACCTATATTAAAAAAGATATTAGAGATATTGGTAAAATAAGAGACATAATGAAATTCAATAATTTTTTGAGAGTTTTGGCAGATCAGGCCGGTAACCTGCTCAATATTGACGAACTTGCTTCAAGTATAGGTATAGCAAGAGAGACAGTTTATGATTATCTTATTCTACTGGAAGGCACCTATATTACCAGAAGATTAACTCCTTTTTTTAAAAATTTAAGGAGTGAACTTACCAAAATGCCAAAAATATACTTTGAAGATACTGGAATTTTAAATTATCTGAAGTATAACGATATCGTAGAAAAAGTGAGTGGGGATCTATTTGAAAATTGCATTTACGCTGAGTTAAGAAAGACTGTTGGTTTAGAAACTTTAAGATACTGGAGAACTCAGTCAAAACAAGAGATAGACTTTGTTATCCAGCACCAGAAACAAGTTTTTGCTCTAGAGGTAAAAAATATCTACTCTGGGCAGAAAACAACAAGTTTAGAATATTTTTCGCAAAAATACCCTAATTCAAAAAGCTTTATAATTACCCTGGAAAAGAGAAGAAAAACAAAAGAAAATATATTAGTGCTCTATCCCTGGGAAATCTATAGCAAATTAAAAATATAAGTAGTTATAGAATTGTCAAGGGAATGGTTCTCTAAACATGACAGGGGACGGTCCTTTGACATATTCTTAAAGATGGTTTTCAGTTTACAATTGGCAGTTTTTAGTTTTCAGACCAAAGATGTGGGTTTACTTGAATGAGATTGCCACCGGGAGCACTCAAATAATATTGAGTGCTCCCCTCGCAATGACCAAATAATATCCCGTATTTTAGTTAAATACCAATCTAATATTTTGGAAAGGATAAGGGAGGCTTTAAGGTAAGAATAAGGTAAGATTTCACCCCCACCTAACCTCTCCCTTCTAAGGGAGAGGAATGAGGAGGGTGATGATCTTCTTTCAAGAGGAATGAATAATGATAATTGCCTCTCTTTGAGTGGAAGGAAATAGTGAGTACTTTTTTCTCAGGGAATTGAAATACATTTCTCTCTCCAAGGTAGGAATAAGAAATAGGGACTGTTTAGATTCAAGCTATTCTAAAGCGAAACTCAAGGTATTCTTCCCTCCCCTGGAGGGAGGGAAAGAAGGAGGGGGATTGTTGTAAGACTTCACCCTCACCTAACCTCTCCCTTCTAAGGGAGAGGGAATGAAGAGGTCATTTAAAAGATGATCTTGCCCAGGGAACCTTAAATAGTATTTTGAAACAATCAGGTTTAAAGGAGGCAAAGAAGGATGGTTGAATACACCATTATTATAGAGAAAGCAGAGGGTAATTATTCTGCCTACTGTCCCGACCTACCCGGATGTATTGCTACTGGTTTTACTCTAGAAGAGACCATTCAGAGTATGAAAGAGGCTATCAAATTTCATCTGGAAGGATTAAAGAAGGAGAAAATTGCTATTCCTGAACCTTCTACTAAGGCTGTATCTATTGGAATAGCAGTATGAAGTGTGGAACTAAACTAAGTAAACTATTTTTTGAAAATATATTTGTTATGTGATATAAAAAGGATATGAAAAAATATAAATTTTTATTAATATTTTTCTTTATTGTTTTAAGTATAGGCTGTGTGGAGTTTTTAATTTCTGCTCAAAATCAAAAAGTGGAATCCCCTGAGGCTTCTATAATTAATAATAATAGTAACAGTAATATTAATAGTATTAATAATAATAGCAGTAGTAATGTCAATACTGGGGTCTCCCGGAATGTGTTAATCGAACTATTTATCAATGCTGAATGTACTACCTGCCCCAAAGCTGCCTTTTGCTTAGAAGAGCTTGCCTGGAACTATGAGCCAGGAAGAGTAATTCTGGTTGAAGAGCATATCTGGAATGACGGCTATGACCTTCCTGAGACTAATGCCCGTTATGACTGGTATGTTGGTGAGGGTAAAAAAGGCACCCCGGATACTTTTTTCAATGGACTATCAGAGCGGGTGCAGGGATTGTGTTGTGACTGTGGTGATATAGATGAGAATATCGTTGCTTATCAGAACATTATTGAGAAGCAGTTAGCCAGAACCTCACCGGTAGAAATACAGGCTATGATGGAAATCTGTAGTGGCAAAATAATTATTCAGGGAAGTATTGCTAACCGCAGCCACTCTCTCTTGCAAAATTTGATACTTAGTGGAATGGTCTATTATGAAGGTGAGGAAAGTGAGCTCTTTTACCTGGTGCAGGATATATTTGATAATCAGGATATCTGTCAGCTGGCACCATTAGAGGTGAGAAAATTTAGTTTTGTCTCTAATTTAGATTTAAGCAACATTGAGGACGAAGAGTTGGATAGATATTACGGGGTGGTGTTTGTGCAGGAACGATTGAGCAAAGAAGTCCTACAGTCATTCTTGATAACATTTTAATTGTCGTAGGGGCAGCTCTCATTAACACACTTTGAAGTTTATTAGCATTATTGTTGCACTAAGTATTAAATTAAAGTATAGTATCAAAGTAATATATAGTAAAAATAGAAAACATAAATGCAGAAAAATACAAAGCCAAGATGCACAGCAAAAATAGAAAAACAAATAGAAAAAAAGTAGTTTTACTCTTTTTTATCTTTTTGATTGTTATCATTATCTCAGCCTGTAAATCCAATTTTTTACCTGAAGTGAACATAACCGGCATAATTTCTGGTAAGGTGGCAGACTTAATTGTAAATTATGAAAATTATGAAAAAGTAGATAATATTGAGGAAATAGAGACACATTCTCCAGTAACCATCTTGCCAGTGTCCGCTACTTTGGTTACCATCATAGATAAGCAAGGTATTATTCATCATACCTATACTGACTCTGAAGGCTACTATCAGTTTGAAAACCTTTCCGTTTCTGCTCATACCTTTATTGATATGGTAAAGGAGACTGATAACGGTTATAAGATATATAAAGACCTCATTCCCCAGGAGGTATCCTCTCATGAAAATTACTTTGTAGGCATTACCAGTGCTTCAGAGACTGCTCAGGCTCTGGTGGTGGAAGCCTTGATAAAGCTGGGGGAGAAAGTTGACCAGATAGACCTAGAGGAAATTAATCAGAATAAGTATTTTGAAAAATTAGTGGAATTAATAGCAAAAGCTCAGCTGAAAGGTGATGAACTTACCACCAATTATCTTATTAAAAATCAAATAAATTTGATTGTAAAAAACCTGATGAATCCATCATTACCAAATATTACACCTTCACCTGTCCCGACACCGCAACCACCTCCGACACCGCAACCACCTCCACCGCCGCCTCCCCCTCCGCCTCCACCCCCACCGGCACCACCTCTAAGTTCTGAGAAGGATATTTTGAGTTATCAATTTGAGGCAGCTCTTAATGAAGAGCTTTTTAGCAATATTATAGGCCTTATTGAACCGGAAACCTATAATTATAATATAGAATTAACTGTCCCCTATGGGACAGATGTTACTAATTTAATTGCCACCTTTGAACTATCTCCCTTAGCTTCGGCTTTCATAGGCGAAATTGCTCAGGAAAGTGGAATTAGCTCAAATGATTTTACTAATCCAGTTATCTATACGGTGATAGCTGAGGATGGTAGCAAGCAGGACTGGCCGGTGGTGGTAAATGAAGAGATTGGACCGCTCCATCATTTTACCATCAGTGGTTATCCTTTCTCCTGTGTTGCTGGAGAGGACTTTGGAACTCAGGGTATTATGGTAACCGTAACTGCTTATGATGGAAACAATAGAGTTAAAGAGGATTATAGGGGTGAAGTTTACTTTACTGCTACTGATAGTAAGGCAACACTGCCTTATACTTTGCTGCAAAAATACACTTTTACTGAAGATGATAAAGGAATTCATAACTTCTCTGGCAGTGGGTTTAGATTTGAAACAGCAGGAGACCAAATTATCACACTCACTGATGGTGAAATTTCCGTAAGCAGTACACCAATTATTGTGTTAGCTGCCGAACTGGAGCGTTTTCAAATTGATAAAATTAGCGACCAAGTAGTAGGTATTCCTTTTACCATTACTATTAGTGCTAAGGATAAATTCTGGAATACGGTAACGGATTATGATGGTATTAATACCTTAGGGGATACTACAAATACAATTACTCCTGGAGATACCGGAAATTTTGTAAATGGTATCTGGAGGGGCGAGGTAACCATTAACTTTAAGCAAAACAATGTTCAAATCACTACCAGCGGTAATAGCAAAACTGGCTATAGCAATCTATTTAATGTCAACTCCAATCCGAATAACCCTAATACTTAAACTGTAAAAAAAACTATAGCAACTATAGATAGAAATAAATATATAAAAAAATTTAAATTCTATGCTATACTTATTGAAGATTACTATACTAAGGATTAAAAATAAATAAGCTTCCTTTCTGGCTGGTAGGAATAAATAAAATACAAAATACAAGAGAGGAGATTGCTATGGTTGAGGAAGAAGAAATTGATTTACGGGATTATATTAATGTTTTATTGAAGCGAAAATGGTTGATTATAGGTATTGTTCTGATGGCTGTGGTAATAGCTGCCATCATTAGTTATTTTTTTCTTGAACCAGTCTATGAAGTATCTTCTACAATAATTATTAAACAACCAATAAATAAAAGTAATTTAATATATTATTACTCTCTGGAAGAATATAAAGACTTGATAAGAGATAATGAAATTGAAGAAAAAGTGATATCATTATTAGAGCTGAATAAGCCACCTTATAATTTATCCACATTTGACTTAGAGAAGAATATTTCAATAGATATTCTAAAAGAAACAAATAAGATTAAAATAAACTATCAATTTAAAGAGCCAGAAATGGCAAAAAATATAATTAATGAGTGGGTTAATTTATTTGTAGAAAAGCAAAACAAAGTTTACTTTAATGAAGTTGATAGCGTATATCAAAAATTTAAAGACCAATATGAAGAGGCAAAAGAGGAATTTTATGAGATAGAGAAAGAAAAAATATATTTTGATATATCCAATGATATTACAGTCTTAAATAGCGCTCTTGAAAATAATAGGGCAAAAATAAGTAATTATAATTCTAAGATTAAAGAAATAGCAATTTCTTTAATTAAGCAGGAGACAAAAAGAGAACTGATATGTAGAGAATTAGAAAATCAAGAAAAAATAATTAAGCTAAATAGAGAAATTAGTGACAGCCAATATTTCCAGAAAGTGTTTTCTAAAATAATAGAAGGTAATGAAGATATGTTAGTGTTACAATATGAGGTAGAGGAAAAAAATCCCATTTATTATAGTTTATATCAGGATTTATTGGATACTAATTCTTCAATAAAGATGATGGAAGTTGAAAAAGAACAATTAATGGTGGAAATAGACAAACTTAATGTTGATATAGATGAATTAATTACGAAATTAGTTAATTTGAAAATAAAGGATACTTATCTACAAAGGGACTTTATCGAAGCTAAAGAAGTTTATGATGATTTATCTAAAAAATATAAAGAAATAGAATCGGTATATAATACTAAATCAGATTTATTAAAAATAGAAAAAATAGCTTATAAACCACAAGCTCCTATAAAGCCAAATAGGAAGCTAAATATTGCTATTGCTGGCGTGCTGGGATTGTTTTTAGGCGTACTTATTGCCTTCTTTGTGGAATACTGGCAGAGTGGTAAAAAATAATAGCTATAATTGTCAAGGGGATGGTTCTCATTAACAAACTACTAAATGGTTTTCAGTTTACAGTTCACAGTTTTTAGGGCAAAGATGTAGGAATAAGTGGAGGAGATTGCTTCACCTGTCCCTAAACTAATGTTTAGAGACAGGTTCGCAATGACCAAATCATATCCCGTATTTTAGTTAAATAGCAACCTAGCATTTTGAAAAGGATAAGGAAGGCTTTAAGGTAAGAATAAGGTAAGACTTCACCCTCACCTAACCTCTCCCTTCTAAGGGAGAGGAATGAATAATGATAATTGCCTCTCTTCAAGGGGAAGAAAGAGGGAACATTTAGATTTAAGCTGTTCTAAAGTGAAACTCAATCTATTCTTCCCTCACCTAACCTCTCCCTTCTAAGGGAGAGGAATGATCTTCTTTAGAGAGGAATAAGTAATGATAAATATTTCCCTTTTAAGGGTGAGGAATGAATAATGATAATGATCTCCTTTTGAAGGAGAGGAATGAGGATAGTGATGATAATACCTCCTTCTAAGGGAGAGGAAATGAAGAGGATGATGATCTTCTTTCGAGAGAGGAATGAATAATGATGATAATCTATCTTCAAAAGAAAGGTAATAATGAAAGCTTCTTTCTAAGGGAAATGAAGAAGGGGATGATCTTCTTTTGAGAGGAATTAATAATGATGATAATTTTCTTTTGAGTTGAAGGAAATAGTGAGTACTTCTTTCTCAGGGAGAGTGAAAGGTATTTCCCTCTTCAAGAGGAAGAAAGAGGGACTGTTTAGATTCAAGCTATTCTAAAGTGAAACTCAATTTATTCTTCCCTCCCCTGGAGGGAGGGAAAGAGGGAGGGGGATTATTATAAGACTTCACCCTCATCTAACCTCTCCCTTCTAAGGAAGAGGAATGAGGATAGTGATGATAATACCTCCTTCTAAGGGAGAGGAATGAAGAAGTTAATAATCTTCTTTAGTGAAAAATGATGGGGCAGGTCTTGAAATATAAGTTTTTTCTTTGAAACTTATATTTCAACAAGGCCATCATAGAATAAATAGAATAAATAGAATAAATAGAATAAATAGGTGTCTGCCCCTTTTTTATTTTTTAATTTTTTAAAAGAGGAAGGATAAAAAATGAATGACAAAAAGCCGTCCATTCAAGAATGGAAAGATTTGTATGCTGCAGCGATAGAGTTTAAGAACATAAAGTGTTGGGACTGGATGTGGGATACGGATATATTTGGAGTGCAAAACCCGGAAAACGGGGAGATTGGATATTGTTGTGTTATGGGAGGAGCAGGAGAACATTATGCCTTAGGGGTATATTTAGGTAGCGAGGGTTTAGATGGATACTTAAAAATTCGAACAGGAAGTCTTTGTCCCTCTCTTGAGGAAGTGCTCGATACTCAAAATTTACTTATGGCTTCCTTTGAAGACAGAAAATATTTAGAGAAAGAAGATCTTAAATTAATAAAAGAACTTGGTTTAAAATTTAGTGGGCCTAAATCCTGGCCATTATTCAGGAGTTATCAGCCTGGCTGCTTTCCCTGGTATTTGACTAGTGAAGAGGCGAGATATTTGACCTTATGCCTAAAGCAGGCAATTGAGGTCTCTCTCCGTTTTAAAGATGATTCAGAAATGCTTACTCCTCCTGCGGAAAATCGTTATTTAGTACGAGTCCCCCAAAAGCAAAAGGAGAAAAATGATTTATCATGGAGAGATATATGGATGGAGCCATTACCCTTAGAGAAGGCGGAAATTAGGGTAGAGCTTACTGAGAGTGACAGGGAGCGTTTGGAGAGAATAAAGGATCGGATTCCTCATCGCCAGGGTATCTGGGAGGCAGATTTCTTTTATTATCCGCATGCCATAAAAGAAAGAGATGAAAGACCTTTTTATCCTTATGTGGCTTTATGGGTAGACCATAATTCGGGTTTTATATTCAGTCACAATTTAGCAAAACCGGCAGAATGTATAGATGAGTTTCCAAGGCAATTCTTGAAAGTTGCAGAAGAGATTGGATTTCTTCCCCAGGGAATATTTGTTAAAAAAGAAGAGGCCTTTCAACTACTTAAACCTATTACTTCAGAGTTGGGAATTAATTTAAGAAAATTAAATAATTTGGAAATGCTGGAAGAGACTAAAGCGAGTATGTTTAAATTTACCGCAGGTGAATAACTTGGATCGTAGCTTGGGGGTTCTCAAGGGGGAAGGATTTCTCTTGAATAAATTAGGGAATAGGAGGATAAAGTATAATAATTGATAAATACATAGAAACACACGCCCATTTAGATTTGATAAAAAGAGACCTCGATTTGGTAATTGTTGATGCTGAAAATAATGGGGTTAGTAAAATTATTACTATTGGAGTAGATTTAGCTTCCTGCCAGAAGAACTTATCTTATGCCGACCAATTTCCAAAGGTATACACTGCAGTAGGTTTTCATCCTCATGAAAGTAAAAAAATGACCAGGGAAGGTTTGCTGGCATTAGAAGGGATGCTGTCTTATCCCAAGACTATTGCCATAGGAGAAATAGGGCTTGATTATTACTATCAACATAGTTCTCGGGATGAACAAATTAAAGCTTTTGGTCAACAAATCGAATTAGCAAAGAAATATAATTTACCAGTAATCATTCATAACCGCGAGGCTAATGAAGATACCAGGAGAATCCTGGCAGAAAAAGCAGTAGGAATGAAAGTTATTTTACATTGCTTTTCTGGTGACTTAGAGATGGCCAAATGGTGTATCGAGCAAGGATTTTATTTCGGAATAGGTGGAATTATTACTTTTAAGAATGCTAAAAAATTAAGCCAAGTAGTTCAAGAAATTCCCCTGAGTAGAATTTTGCTGGAGACCGATTCTCCTTTTTTAACTCCTCATCCTTTCCGAGGTAAACCGAATGAACCACAATATATACCGATAATTGCTCAAAAAATTGCTGTTTTAAAAGGATTACAAGTGTCAGAAATTGCCCAAATTACTACTGAAAACTCACTTCAGGTATTTCGCTTTTAGCTATTTATCTTTACTGGAGATCATATAAACATATAAAAGAGGATTATTTAAAAATATTAACATTATTTTTAGAAAGTTAGTTGACTTTTCATACCTTAGCGGGTAAAATTTAATAAAAATATAAAATTGGATTAAGATATTAAAGAAGATGAAGTCAATTTTGAATTTTAATTATTTCTATTATTACTACTTTAATCCGGAGGTAAATGCCTATCGGGATTAATAGTAGTTAATAATAATTAACTCCGATAAAGTAAGAAAAACCACAGGCATTTACCTCGAGTAAGTCCTGTGGTTTTTGTTTTAACCACGGGTGTTTAAAACATTCGTGGTTTTTTTATAGTATAGGAATTTCAAAAAAATATCGATATCTTTTAAAATAAAATTAAATTGAAACAGAGGAGGTGATAGATAGATTGTAATATATAATATAAATTGTGTTTTAACCTAAAGAAAGTATTTTAAAAAGGAGGAAATGATATGAGAAAAAATATTATTAATTGTAATTTATTTAAAGTAAGTATTGCAGTAATATTAGTTGTGCTTGTTTTATTGCTAATGAGCGCTCCCCTTTCGGCTAAGCAGATACGAATAGGGGTGAGTCAAATTGTAGCGCATCCCGCCTTAGATGCCTGTAGGGATGGTTTTGTGGCAGGAATGGAACAGGCTGGCTATGTTTCTGGAGTCGATGTTAGCTATGATTTTCAAGATGCCCAAGGAGAATTTAGTAATGCTATAGCTATTGCCCAAAAATTTAAGGATGATCAAGTGGATCTCATAGTAGCCATTTCTACTCCAATTGCTCAAGCCTGTTTACAGGTTACTGATGAAATTCCTATCATAATTGGAGCCGTAACAGATCCGGTTGCTGCCAACCTTGCCCAGAGCTGGGAAAGCTCTGGTAATAATATAACGGGCATGTCGGATGCAGCGCCAAATAAGACTCAGTTGGAACTTATTCCCAGATTTTTACCTGGAGCAACTAGAGTAGGAACAATTTATAATGCTAGTGAGGCAAATTCCTTAGTACAGGTAGAGCTGAGTCGGGAAGTCTGTCAGGAGCTGGGTCTAGAATTAGTGGAAGTTACAGCGAGTAATTCCAATGAGGTATTAATGGCTGCCCAGTCTTTGATAGGCAGGGTTGATGCCTTTTATATTGTTACTGATAATGTAGCAGTTTCTGCTTTTAGTTCTATTGTAAAGGTTTCTCTGGAAGAGCAGATTCCTATAATTGCTGCTGATCCCACTTGTGTTCCGGAAGGTGCTTTAGCTTCTTTTGGAATAGACTATTTCACTCTAGGTCAGAAGAGTGCTGAAAAGGCAGTACAGGTGTTACAGGGTAAATCACCTTCCGAGATTCCTATTGGTAAATTGGAGCAACTTGATGAACTTACCTTTATTATTAACATGGATATTGCTGATCAATTAGGTCTGGATATTTCAAAAGAATTACTGGATGAGGCGGATTCCATTGTCTTTGCAGGCTCAATATGGAATCGTAGTGAGTAAAGAAGAATTGGAAAGAGAAAGGGGTTAATAGATTATGACCTGGAGCTTATTAGGTCATGCCTTAGAGCAAGGGCTTGTTTTTGGTATTATGGCCTTGGGTGTTTATCTAACATTTCAGGTATTAAATTTTCCGGATTTATCAGTAGATGGTACCTTTCCTTTAGGGGCTGCCATCACTGCTAAGATTATCTTCTCAGGTGGACATCCACTGGTAGCAATTATGTGGGCAATTATAGGAGGGGTATTAGCAGGAGGTTTAACTGCTTTTTTCCATACCAGGCTTAAGTTTACCAATCTGCTCTCAGGTATATTGACCATGACTTTACTTTATTCGGTTAACTTAAGAATCATGGGAAAATCTAATATTCCTCTTTTAGGTAAGGTAACAATTCTGGATATAGTAAAAAGCTACTTCCCATTTCTTTCCCTTGATCAGTTAACCCCTTTACTCTTTCTCTTTATTGTTTTATTGGTTAAGGTATTACTTGATTATTTTTTATGTACTGAAGTCGGCATGGCTGTCCGGGCAACTGGAGATAATGAACAGATGATTCGCAGCTTAGGGGTTGATACTAAAATAACCAAAATTATTGGTTTATGCCTATCTAATGGTCTGGTGGCCTTATCCGGTTCTCTTTTTGCTCAGTATTCTGGTTTTGCTGATGTTGGGATGGGTATTGGAACAATTGTTGCTGGTCTGGCTTCGGTCATTATTGGAAGAAGTATATTCAAAGATAGAGGAGGGATTGGCTGGATAACCATTAGCGTTATTGTTGGATCGATTATCTATCGTGCCACAGTTATGATTGCCTTACGATATGGTTATCGATTGGGCTTCCAACCAGGAGACTTAAAGTTGATTTCTGTGATACTGGTGGTAATTGCCTTAACCTTCCCTTTATTTAGAGGCAGAGTTAAGTCTATTGTAGCATCAAATGGGTCGAATGGGACAGAAAATAAATAAAAAGGAGATAGAAGTTATGTTACATCTAAAAAATATTTATAAATGTTTTGCCAAAGGTACCTCCTATGAGATTGAAGCATTAAGGGGAATTAATTTACATATTCCAGAAGGTAATTTTGTAACTATAATTGGCAGTAATGGAGCAGGTAAATCTACTCTCTTAAATATTATTGCCGGTACCATCTTACCTGATAAAGGGGAAATCACCATTAATCAGCAAGATTTAACTAATAAGGCTGAATATTATAGAGCAAGATTTATTGGTCGGGTTTTTCAAAATCCCTTGCTGGGCACTGCTCCTTCTATGACTATTGAAGAGAATCTAGCGCTTTCTATTAAACGATTTGGTAGAGGTTTGCATTTAGGTTTAAATAATGAAAGAAGAGAGTTATTTCGGAATAAATTAGTCCAATTAGAATTAGGGTTAGAGCATATGTTAACTAAAAAGGTGGCTTTACTCTCTGGAGGTCAGCGGCAAGCCTTAACCATTTTAATGGCTACCATGTTTGACCCCAAATTATTATTATTAGATGAACATACTGCCTCTCTGGATCCGGAAAGCAGCAAAAAGATACAACTTATTACTCAGGAAATTGTAAAAGAGAAGAAACTAACCACTATTATGGTTACTCATAATATGCAGGAAGCTTTGAGATATGGAAATCGAACCATTATGATGGATCGTGGTCGAATTATTCTGGATATTTCTGGTAAAAAAAGAGAAAGCGTTACTATCGATTACCTGCTAAAACAATTTTCTAAATTAAGAAAAGAAGAGTATATTGAAGATGAATTAGTGCTGGCTTAGAAAATAAAATCTTTTTAATTTATCTTTTAATGATCTTTTAAAATAATTTTTTGGCTGTATCATATTTTATTATTTCTGCCCTTAATAAATAAAATAAAAGAATAAAGACTAAAATTGAAATTCTTCTGAGAAAGACAGAAGAATTTTTTTATTTATGATAAAATTAAAAAAATATAAAGTAATTTTCAAGGAATAATAAAGCTGGCCGCAGAAGGAGGAAAATTTTTGGTGACTGAAAGATTGTATTATTATAATTCCTACCAGACTACTTTTCAGGCAAATGTTGTAGATAAGTATGTAGATAAGGGTAAATATGCCTTGATTTTAAATCAGACCTGCTTTTATCCTACCAGTGGTGGGCAGATTTGTGATAAAGGATCGATTGAAGAGGTACCAGTTATTGACATTGAGGAGGTAAATGGCGAGGTTATTCATTATTTACAGGATGAGGTTAGTGCTGATATTGGTGATGTTGTTTCTGGTAAGATAGATTGGAGAACTCGTTTTGATCATATGCAACAGCATACTGGCCAACATATTCTTTCTGGGGCATTAATGAAACTATATCAAGAGGATACTCAATCTTTTCATATGGGTAAAGATGTTTGCACAATAGATATTCCTGCTCTGGATATTGAGGAACAAAAAATTAATATGATTGAGGAGATGGCTAATCAGATTATCTATGAAGATAGGCCTATCTATCATTATTTTTTAAAGAATAGCACTGGTTTGACTGAAAAAAAATTAAGAAAGAAACAAGAAAAATTGGACCAGTTAAGAATCGTTGAAATTGACCAGTTTGATTGTTCAGCTTGTGGTGGAACTCATTGCCAGCATACGGGAGAAGTTGGAATTATTAAGATCAATGGCTGGGAAAATCGTAAAGATAAAATCCGAATTTCATTTCTTTGCGGTTATCGGGCTTTAGCTGATTACCAGAAAAAACATAATATTACTAGTTATCTTGCTAATTTCTTTACTACTGGAGTAGAACAATTAACAGAAAAAATAATCAAGCTATATCAGGAGCAAAAAGAACTGAGTAAATTATATAAAAAAATGGAAAGAGATGTAATTAAATGGGAAGTTGAGGAACTGAAAAGGGGATATTGTTGTGAACAAGAAGGGATTTTTGTTGTTAAAAAATTATTTTGTGAAAAGGATAGCTCAAATTTAAGACAGATAGCTTACCTGCTTAGTAAGGAAGAGAAATATGTGATTATTTTAGGAGCCGAGAATCCTGAGCCAGTATTATGTCTGGCACGCTCAGCCGATGTTAAACATAATATTAAAGAGGTTATAGAGCAAATCAGGCAGCAGTTTAAGGGAAAAGGTGGAGGGACTGATTGTATGGCACTGGTAAAACTGGAAAGTTTAAAAGATTTAAAAAGTGCATTTCAGATGGCTGTTGATTATCTTGCGGGATAGGAATTTCAATAATTTCAATATTCTTAAAAATTTTTATCCTTAATTTAGATAATATGATATTCTAGTACCATATTCCTCTCCCTTAGAAGGGAGAGGTTAGGTGAGGGTGAATATGGTATACCGTATTACGTATACCGTATATCGTTTAAATACAGTTGCTAGTCGGAAGTTCTTTCAGGGGTTCTCAAGGGGAAGGATTCCCCTTGAATATCTTGTTGGTAAAACAAGATATATTTTCTTGGAAAGGAATTTTTCTTTATTTTTTGACTAACATTTAAACTATATACTAAATACTAGATACTCAATACTGATAATTGAGGGGTTTCAGGGGATACTTCCCTTGAATATCTTGTTGGTATTTATAAATAAAATGATTAAAAAATTATTAACCTTTTCAAATAGGAATAAGAAGATAAAAATTTTTTATAAGATATTGTTTATTATTTTATTTATCATTATTCTACTATTTTCCTTAACTACTACTATTTATGCCCAACGTGATTATGAGAAGGAAGAAAAGATTGGTCGCCGCCTGGCGAAACAGATAGAAAAACAGTATACCCTGGTTGAAGATGCGGAAAATCTGAATAAAGTTAAACAGATAGGGGGCCATCTGAAAGAGATTTCTGGTATTAAGGAGATTAATTACCAGTTTAGTATTATTGATAGAAAAGGTCCTAATGCTTTTGCCTTCCCTGGGGGTTTTATTTATTTAACTTCTGATTTATTTGATTATGTCCATTCAGATGATGAGCTGGCAGCTGTTATTGCTCATGAAATGGGACATATAATTCATCAGCATTCTATTAAACAGTTACAAGATACCAAAAAAATGAAATTAGTTGAATTACTTACTCTCCTGTTAACTGGAGATCCTACCTTAGGAATTCTAAGCGAATTAACGAGCATTACCATCCTCAATGCTTATCGTAGGGAATACGAGGAAGAAGCAGATTTTACAGCGTTGGAGTTATTAAATAAAAGCTCTTCTTATCACCCAGTAGGTTTATTAACCTATTTTGAGAGAGTAAATAGTGAATATTTACTAAAACCTAATATAGAATTGGGAATTTTTCAAACTCACCCAGAAGTTAGTGAACGAATTAAGAAAATTAAGCAATATTTGACTGATAATGATATTGAAATTAATCGTCGTCTTACTACTAATTATTTGACGGTAAATGGGGAATACCAGGAACAAGGTAATATTTTTATAGCTCAAATATCTATTAATAATGAGCCCATAGTTTCTTTTGCCGGCAGTGAAGAAGAATTGGTTAAATTAAAAATGAGTGAGGTGGTCTCTAATTTTGACCGGTCTCTAAGACTGGATTTAGAAGCATATGAAATAAATATATCTAATTTTGAAAATAAAAGTTCTTCTCTTAGCATAGGAAACGAAATAATAGTTTCCTTGTCAGGTGAGGAAGTTCAATTTCAAGGGATGAATCCTGCAGAAGTATTAAAATTAGCCAAAGACAAAATTACCAGGATTTTGTGGCGCTTGAAATTAGAGCTACCCATATTATTGATAAATGAATAAACGAATAATTGCCAATAAGGTCTAATTATGGTAAACATAAGTGTAAAAATAAAAACTAGCAGAAGAAGAAAAAAATAAAAAATATCATTCTTTGACCAATTAAGAGGTTTTCAAGAGTAATGAATGCTGGAAATGAAAAAGTGCGAGCTCATATTATCCTGGCCGGTAGGGTTCAAGGAGTTGCCTTTCGTTATTATGCCAGAGAGGTTGCTTATCGACTTGGAGTTAAAGGGTGGATTAAAAATTTAGTTAGTGGTGAAGTTGAAATAGTTTTGGAAGGTAAGAGAAAAGAAGTTGAAAAAATGATTGAATGGTGCAGGGAAGGACCACCTTTAGCCATGGTGGAAAGCATTGAGATTAATTGGTTACCCTATTCAGGGGAGTTCAATCAATTTCAGATAAAAGCATGATGAATATCAAAAAATGAAGTAATATTGAGTAGGAGCATTTCAGAGAGATTTTGATATTATATAATTTGATATTATATAACAATCTTTATCTTTAATATTACCTGAAAAAAAATAAATTTAATAGGAATAGGAAGGTATTTAATTTAAATAATGTTAATATTACAGGAAGTAACCTATTTTGCTGCTTTTATAGCTGGGCTATTGTCATTTCTATCTCCCTGTATTTTACCTTTAGTTCCTGGATATATTGCCTTTATTTCCGGGATATCCTTAGAAGAACTTAAAAATCAACACAATAAAAATAATCAATCAACCTATCGAGTTTTAATAGGAGCCTTATTTTTTATCCTGGGTTTTTCTTTGGTTTTTATATTATTAGGAGCTTCGGCAACATTTCTGGGTAATTTCATACAAGAATATTCAGTATGGTTTAAAAGGGTAGGAGGAATTGTTATTATCATATTCGGGCTGTATATGCTTGGTGTGGTAAATATTCCTTTTTTAAGTTATCAGAAAAAAATTAATATTGATCAAAACCTATCTTTTCATCTGGTGTTAACTCCATTTCTGATAGGTTTTTCTTTTGCTTTTGGCTGGACTCCTTGTATTGGTCCAATTTTAGCAGCAATTCTAGTTTATGCCGGTACTCAGGAAACTGTTAGTATGGGCATAAAACTGCTCTTGTTTTATTCTGCTGGTTTAGCAATTCCTTTTTTATTTACTGCACTGGCAGTAAATCAATTCTATAAATGGTTTGAAAAGATAAAGAAATATTTTCGGATTATTGAACTGGTAGGAGGATTACTTTTAATTATTTTAGGTATCTTTATAATTAGTGATAGCTTAGTCTTTTTTAATTATCTAAGTGTATAATGATTTAACGGGATAATTTAGACAAAAAATTGAGACAAATTAGATAAAATTATTTACTTTATAGTTAGAATCATAAAGAGAAGGGGAAATAAGAGATTTAAGATAAATAATCCAGTGTTATTAACTATTTGGCAGGCAATTTGATTTCTTGACTTTAGAATGATTTCTGTTATACTTTTAGAGAAGAATTTACTTTGTTGGGCCCATAGCTCAGCTGGTAGAGCAACCGGCTCATAACCGGTCGGTCCCTGGTTCGAATCCGGGTGGGCCCACCAATGAACATATATAGATTTTAAAGTACAATATTAAGGGGATTCTCAAGAGGAACACCCCGTCCCTTCGGGACACCCCTCTTAGGAGGAGAATTCTTCCCCTTGAATATCTTGTTTGCAAAACAAGATAGAATTTTTTTGAAAAGTAATTTTTCTTTATTTTTTAACTAGCATTTAAACTATATACTAAATACTAGATACTCAATACTGAGAATTGAGGGGTTTCAGGGGATACCTCCCCTGATTATCTTAAATTAGATGAAAAATATTAAAAGTAAATTGTGTAAAAGATTAAAAGAAAAAAAACCAAAGAGCATATTAGGTTCTCATACTAAGCCTTACTTTATTTGATAAAGATAAAGTAAGGCTTTTTTTATTTCTGAAAAATAATTGACAAAAATTTTACTTCATAAATCATAAGGGGGCAATTTTTTGAAAGAACAGTTACAGATATTATTAATGTTACAAAAAATCGATATAGAGATTAATAAAGAAGATAATAGAAAAAAGAGGCTTCCTGATCAGATTCGAAAAAAGGAAGAGGCAATTGCTAATTTAGAAAAAAAATACCAAAAAGAAAAGAATGAATTAAAAGAGTTACAGTTAAGGGTGAGAAGAAAAGAGATTGATGCCAAGACCATCAATGATAAAATTGAAAAACATCAAAGTGAATTATATGGCGGTAAAATTAGTGATATAAAAGAATTAAAGCAATTACAGAAGGCAATAGAATCATTAAAGAAGGAGCGAGATCAGGTGGAAGAAGATTTATTAATCCTTATGGATGAAGAAGATACCTGGAAATTAAGGGTGAGCGAGATTGAGGCAGAACTATCTGAATCCAAAGAACAGCTGAAACAGATTCAGCAACAGGTTGAACAACAACAAATCGAAATACAAAAATATATTCAGAAGAAGCAGATAGAAAGAGAAGAACTGGCCAATAAAATCACTGACCGAGCTTTAATGGAAAGATACCTTCTATTATGGAATGAAAAGAAGGGAGAAGCTGTAGTTGAGATTGAGGATTCTATCTGTAGTGGATGCAATCTTTCTCTACCAAGTGATATTATTTACCATCTACAGAGGGATGATCACTTGATAATCTGCCCGAATTGTAATAGAATATTAGTCTGGAAGGGAGAGAGTTTATAGGTGCATTGATCTTTTTTCAGGGGTTCTCAAGGGGAAGAATTCCCCTTGAATATCCTGAGGACAGCTACTACCCAAAATTATGATTCCTCAGGATCATATAATAAAATATAATAAAATTATTTACATCTTTAACTTAAGAAGTATTTCAGGGGTTCTCAAGGGGAAGAATTCCCCTTGATTATCTTGTTGATAAAACAAGATAGCATTTTTAAAAGGTATTGTTCTTTATTTTTGTCTAGCATTTAAACTATATACTGAATACTAGATACTCAATACTGAAAATTGAGGGGTTTCAGGGGATACTTCCCCTGAATATTGGAATTTCTTTGAAATTTCGATATTATTAAAATCTTTCTTTTAAGTAAGAGTATAAAAATAATATTAATAATGTTCTAAAATTCTAACCCTAATATATTCCTCTCCCTTAGAGGGGAGAGGGAAGGTGAGGGTGATAATGAGGGGTTTCAGGGGATACCTCCCCTGAATATATTGTTGGTAAGCAAATCAGGTAATCGCAGGCTTTATAAAGCTTGAGGAAAGTCCGAGCTCCACAGGGCAAGGTGCTGGGTAATACCCAGTGGGGGTAACTCCAGGAAAGTGCTACAGAAAATAAACAGCCATACTGGCAATGGTGAAAAGGTAGGGTAAGAGCCTACCAGTTATTGGGTGACCAATAAGCTTAGCAAACCCCATCTGGAGCAAGATCAAGAAGGAAACAGGTAGTGGCCCGCTATAGGTTTCCGGGTAGATCGCTAGAAGTATAAGGTAACTTATACTCCAGATAGATGATTACCACACTGTTTTTAGTAAAAGTGAAAGAACAGTGACAGAACTCGGCTTATGATTTGCTTACCAACTTCACTATTGCTTCAGGTAATAGTTTCTCTCAAATATCTTTCCTTATAATCATTTACTCTTTCTTGAGGTAGAGGAGTTATTGAAATTACTTTACCTCTAGATAATCTTCACTTTTTTTAAATCCTTATCATTAATCCATTATTTTCTTCATATATTATCATTAATATCTTTTTATTATTCTTACTAGTAATGTTAAGAAAAAAAATTTTTTAAAAATTTTTTAAAAAAAGAAGGATTTTTTAGTAACTATGTAGTATACTATAGGTAAAAGTGGAGTAAAATGGAGGAAAGTGGAGAGATAATGTTCTTAGGACAATACGAACATTCCCTTGATGAAAAGGGTAGAGTTATTATGCCTGCTAAATTCCGGGAAGATTTAGGTGATTCTTTTGTGATAACCTTTGGCCTGGATAAATGTCTTTTTATATATCCTAGGGAAGAATGGGAAAAACTTGCCCATAATTTAGAGACCCTTCCCTTGGGCAAAAAAGATACTCGCGCTTTTAAAAGAACATTAGCCTCCCGAGCATTAGTAAGTAGTTGTGATCAGCAAGGAAGGGTGGTAATAGCCAAGTATTTAAGAGATTATGCTGAGATAGAAAAAAATGTCATGATTATCGGTGTATTTGAGCGTATTGAGATCTGGGATATGAAAAAGTGGAAAGGATATGCTGAAGAAACTGAGCACGCATACGAAGATATTGCAGAGCGTATCTATGAAAAAGAAGGCCTGGATCAGGAATGACTTTCCACACGCCAGTAATGTTAGCTCAGGTTTTAGAGAACTTAGTAATAAAAAAGGAAGGCATATATGTTGACTGTACTTTAGGAGGAGGTGGTCATGCCCTAAAAATTGTGGAGCAAATTTATCCGGATGGTTTACTTATTGGATTAGACCAGGATATCGAAGCTCTGGAGTTTGCCAGGAAAAAGTTAAAGGCCTATCAAGATAGGGTCATAATAGTAAAAAGTAATTTTGCTGATTTAGAAAAAGTGTTATCCAGTCTGGGTTTTTCAAAGGTTAGTGGAATTTTTTTTGACTTGGGAGTATCTTCCTATCAAATTGAAACTCAATCCAGAGGATTCAGTTTTTTAAAAAATAACCTACTGGATATGAGAATGGATTTAAGTAATCAATTAAATGCGCATTATGTAGTAAATCACTATTCAGAAAATGAGTTATGGGAAGTTTTTAGTAAATATGGAGAGGAAAGATTTTCTCGCTCAATTGCTCGTTTAATTGTAAGAGAAAGAAATAAAAGGCCTATTGAAACAACTAAACATCTGGCAGAATTGATTACTAACTTTTATGCCCGTTCCAAAAAAGGAAGATGGCAGATACATCCTGCTACCAGAATATTTCAAGCTTTAAGAATAGAAGTAAATAATGAACTGGCAGTATTAAAAGAGGCACTGGTACAAGCTATAAAATTATTAGAAGCAAAAGGCAGAATTGGGGTAATTTCTTATCACTCACTGGAGGATAGAGTTGTTAAAAATACCTTTAGAGAATGGGCTACCGGTGACGTAATCAGGCAGTATGGGTATGGTTTAAGAAAGTTAGATAAAAAACCTTTATATCCTACTGAGGAGGAAATCAGAAAAAATCGCAGAGCCCGCAGTGCTAGAATGAGATTTGCTGAAAAGGTATATCTAACAATATAGGAATTTTTAAAATTCCTATATTGTTAGATAATCTGTCTCAAATTAGGAACAATATATTTAACACTCCCTTAGAAGGAGAAAAGGGATTGATTTGTTATAAAAAATTTAACAAGACAAGATATGCATTTCTTGAAAAGGATTTGTTCTTTATTTTTTAACTGAAATTTACACTATATACTGGATACTAGATACTCAATACTGATAAATGAGGGGGTTTCAGGGGGCGAAGCCCCATGATTATCTAGAGGAAGGGTCTGAAAATGAAAGAAATGATCTTTTTAGAGGAAAATGAACATTTTCAATTAAAAGTTCATAAGTTATCATTCTCCTTTTTCATCTATATTATAATTATAGTTAGCTTATTAGTTATTGGATATATTTGCAGCAACATCACCTTAATGAAATTGGGTTATCAATCAATTGATTTAGAGAAGAAAAGAGATGAGCTTTTAGTGCAGAAATATCAGTTAGAGTGTTCTGTGGAGCAGCTTTCTTCTTTAACCCGGATTGAAAAAATAGCAAGACAGGAATTGGGTATGTGCCGACCTGATAAAATTGAGTTCGTGGCTATGCTGCCAGCCAAGACAATTAATAATATGACTGCTCATCAACCTTCAGAAGAAGATGGTAGAATATTTTTAGAAGCCGATGCTTTTCTAAAAAAATTTGCTAACTTACCGATTTTTAAAAACCAATAGAATACCAATAATTATTAAATAATAGACGAGGCATTTTGTTTTGGCACAATTTTCTGAAAAGAAGGAAAGGATTTTTTTATTATTTGTTATTTTTATTATCATTTTTCTGCTACTTATTTATCGCCTCTATAATATACAGGTGGTAGGAGGTACTGTATTAAATGAACTTGCTCGTAAAGAGCATGTCACTTCCTATATTTTAGATGGCAAAAGAGGAATCATTTTTGACCGTAATTTAAAAAAATTAGCAGTTAACGTAGAATCAAAATCATTGTTTGCCATGCCTTATAAAATTGATGAACCTGATCAGGTAGCTCAATTGCTTTCTACAAAACTTGATTTAGCACACCAGGATATCGCGGAAAAATTAAGAAAAGAAGGATATTTTGTCTGGATTGACCGCCAACTTTCTGCAGAACAATATGAAGAAATACAGAAATTACAGATTGATGGACTTGATTTTGTAACCGAAAACAAAAGATATTACCCTCGAGAATCTTTAGCTGCTAATTTACTGGGTTTTGTGGGAATAGACAATCAAGGTCTGGAAGGTCTAGAATTATATTTTGATAATGAACTAAAAGGCCAGCCTGGTTTGATAGTGATGGAAAGAGATGCTACTGGAGAAAAAATACCCCTGAGTATAGAAAAAAGGCAACCATCCCAAGATGGATTATCAATAGTGCTTACCATAGACGAGGTAGTGCAATATATTACTGAAGAAGCTCTAAATAAGACATTTCAACAGTATCATCCGGCATCAGCAGTGGCAATGGTAATTAATCCCAAAACTGGAGAAATTTTAAGCATGGCAGTAAGACCTTCTTTTGATATTAATAATTTTCAGAGCTCACCAGAAGCCAACAGAAGAAATCGTGCCATTACCGATAATTATGAACCTGGTTCAACCTTTAAAATGTTTACCATTGCTACTGCTCTGGAACATGGTTATGCCAGTTTGAATGACCGTTTTAATTGCAAAGGGTGGATTAATTATCAAGGGACTGTAATTCGTGATATTGTCCCTCATGGTTTACAGGATTTAACCGATATTGTAAAAAATTCCTGTAATGTAGGAGTAATAGAGGTAGGTACGCGAATTGATAAGAACATTTTTGCAGATTCTATAAGTAAATTTGGCTTTGGCGAAAAGACCGGGATAACTCTTCCTGGTGAATCTCCCGGATTATTTAGACCAGTAAAGCAATGGTCTAAGCTTTCTAATGCTTCCTTATCCATTGGCCAGGAAATTTCTGTCACTCCTCTGCAGTTGGCGATGGCTACTGCAGCAATTGCCAATAATGGTATCTTGATGAAACCTTTGTTAGTTAGTAAAATATTGGATGAAGAATTTGAGGTAGTTAAACAATTTCAACCTGAAGAGGTACAGCAAGTTATATCTGCCCATACTGCCAAAACAATGTCAACTATTTTACAGGAGGTTGTGGAGAATGGTACTGGCAGTAGGGCAAAATTGGAAGGTTATACTGCTGCTGGTAAAACTGGTACTTCCCAGAAATTTGATTTTTCCTTAGGCAGATATTCTAATGAAAAGTTTACCTCCTGGTTTGCTGGTTTTGCTCCGGTTAATGATGCCGAAATTGCTATTTTAGTTATGTTAGATGAACCAAAGGGGAGTTATTATGGAGGAACGGTAGCAGCACCAGTTTTCCAGGAAATTGCCTCACAGGTACTACCTTATCTATCGATTCCTCCTGAATAAAATAAATAAATAAGTAAATTAAAAATATTTACATTTCTGAAAATATTAAGTAAGATATTTCTGGTCTGTTAGACAGTTTTTTACTTAAAAAAAAGTAGAGATTAAAGATTTTTAAAAAACCATAGATATTAAAATAATATTAGCAAAGGTATGAAATATTTACGATGAAGTTATCAACTTTAATCAGGGATTTACCAATAGAAATCATTAAAGGGAATACCGAAATTGACATTAGTGGTATAGCTCAAAACTCTAAGATGGTTGAGCCAGGTAATTTATTTGTTTGTATTACTGGTTTTGTTACTGATGGACATCAATTTATTCCTGAGGCTATAACAAAAGGAGCGCGGGCTATCTTGCTCCAAAAAGATATCGTGGTAGATGCTAATATTACTACTATTCAGGTGAAGGATACCAGAAAAGCGCTTGCTTTTTTAGCCAATCGCTATTACCATTACCCTTCTCGAAATTTAAAGTTAATAGGAATTACCGGCACTAATGGCAAGACTACGGTAGCTTATATGCTTAAAGCGATATTAGAGGAAGACCATAAAAAGACTGGCCTTTTAACCACTGTAGAAAATATTATTAACCACCAAACAACTCTTTCTAAAATGACCACTATGGAATCCCTTGATTTACAAAAGGCATTATACCAGATGGTGGCCGGTAAAACGGATTATGCTATTATGGAAGTATCTTCCCATGCACTTAGCTTATCAAGGGTAGCAGGTTGCGATTTTAATATAGCCATTCTTACTAATATTAGTGATGAACATTTTGAAATTCATAATAATTTTCAAAATTATTTGGAAAGTAAAAAGAAATTATTTCTATCCTTAAATAATTCCCAAAAAGATATTCCTAGTAAAAAAGGTATTGTAAATATAGATGAAGTATATGCCTCTGATTTTATTAATTGTTTAAAGACCGAGGTATTGACCTATGGTATTGCACAGCAGAGTATGTTTAGTGCTCGGGACATAATAATTAACTTGGAGAAAACTCATTTTATTGCTGAAACGCCGGTAGGAGAGGTAGAAATTGTATTAAATATGAGTGGGAAATATAATGTCTATAATGCCCTGGCTGCTATTGCTGCTGCAGTCAGTGAAGGGGTATCGTTAGAGACGATTGCTACGGCTTTTCAAAAGTTTCCAGGAGCTCCAGGCAGATATAAAATTTTAGACTTTGGTCAGCCATATACTATTATTATTGATTTTGCTCATAATTTTCACGGATTAGAACATATCTTACAGACACTGCAACTTTTTCCCAGAAACAAAATTATTACCATTTTTGGTCACGGTGGAGAAAGGGATAATCGAGTAAGAAAAAAGATGGGTGAGGTAGTGGGAACTTATAGTGATTATAGCATTATTACTACGGATAATCCCAGAAGTGAAGACCCAGTGGTAATTTCTAAAGAAATTGAGAAAGGATTTAAAGAAGTAAGAAATGAAAATTATCAGGTAATTCTAGACCGTGTAGAGGCTATTAATTATGCTCTCCATATTGCTGAAGAAAAGGATATAGTTTTAATTGCTGGCAAAGGTCCTGAAACACAGCAAGTTTATCATAATCGGGTTATTCATCATAATGATGAAGAAGTTGTTCGTCAAATATTAACAAAAAACAAAAAAAGGCAATAAATAAATGTTTTATTTGTATGATTTCGCTGCGATAGTTCCTAATTCTAGGATAGTGGGAGATAAAAATACTCCCTGGCAACATATTTCTATTGATAGTAGAACTATTAAAGAGGGTAACCTTTTTCTAGCCTTAGTAGGAGAACAATATGATGGGCATCATTTTATTAAGGAAGCTTGTGCTAAAGGTGCCTGTGCTGTTGTTTTAGAAAAGGCCTTCTTTCAAGAGCATCAATCATTAGCTACTGAACTTAAACAACCTTTGTTATTGGTTGATAACACCTTGTCGGCTCTCCAACTGTGGGCTCATTATTACCATTCTCTGTTTAAACCCTTGACTATATGTATAACTGGCAGTAATGGTAAAACAACTACCAAAGAGATGATTGTTCAACTGTTATCCTCAAAGTATCATGTTTTAAAGTCAGAAGGTAATTACAACAATGAGATTGGCGTCCCTTTGACTATTTTAAATTTAGACTCAGATCATGATGTACTGGTAATAGAGATGGCTGCTCAGAAATTGGGAGAAATAAAAGAACTAACAGATATAGCACGTCCTGATATTGCCGTTATTACTAATATTGGAGAAGCACATATCGGTTTATTTAAGAATAAAAAAAATATTGTTCAGGCTAAATCTGAGCTTCTGGTAGCACTTAAAGATAAAGGGACCGCTATACTAAATAGGGACGATTCTTATTTTAATTTTTTGCTGAGCTGTCTATCAGCTCATAATGAGGTGATTAGTTTTGGATTTCACCCAGAAGCACAAGTGAGAGCAATTAATTTCTGGCAAAAGAATGAAAAAGAACTTCATTTTGAGCTGATAGTAGACGGGGATCATTTCCAGGTTTTTTTGCCTCTATTAGGCAGATTTAATGTAGCAAATGCTCTAGCGGCAATAGCGGTAGGGATTAAAATGAAGGTTCCCTTAAAGGAGATTCTTGAGAATATAGCTAATTTTAAGGGAACAGAATTACATATGGAATATATGCTACTGGATAGAGGGATAACTTTAATCCAGGATTTTTATAATGCTAATCCAACAGCTACCAAAGAGGCTTTACAGAGTGTAGCCAGTATCTCGGAAGGCCGGCATAAGATTGCTGTTTTAGGGGATATGTTGGAATTAGGCCATGATTCTGTTTATTATCATAAAGAGATAGGCCGGGTAGTTGCTTCTCTTTCTTATGATATACTGATTGCCTACGGAGAATTTGGGGTATCAATCGCAGAAGGTGCCCGTGAACAAGGGATGAATGAAGATCAAGTCTATTATTTTGGCAAAGAGGAAGAGGAGAAATTGGTAACCTGCTTGATTAAGTTGGTTCCAGAAAATAGTATTATTTTGCTTAAAGGTTCTCGAAAAATGCAGATGGAAAATATTGTGCAATACTGGAAGGAAAATATAAAATTAATAGGGAGAACTAATAATGATTAGGATAGCATTGTCTTTCTGTATTGCTTTTTTAATTCCTGTTATTATTATCCCTTTTTTTATCAAGATTCAGAAGAAATATAATGTGGGGCAAATAATTAGAAAGGAGGGACCTGATTTACACCAGCACAAAAGTGGTACTCCTACTATGGGTGGGGTAATCATTATTCTTGCTGTTGCATTTTCCTTACTCTGTTTCTCTCCTGCTGATAGCAAGGTATATATTTCTTTTATCTTATTATGCAGTTTTGGTTTAGTTGGTTTTATTGATGATTTAATAAAATGTTATAAGGGGAGATCTTTAGGTTTGAAGGCCAGAAATAAGATTACCCTACAATTAGTAATAAGTATTTTATTTTTATTCTGGTTTTTTCAGAACAATTTATTTAATGAAACAATCATAATTCCCTTTAGAACAAATTCTTTTTTTATTTCTAAAATAGCTTATATTCCACTGGCTATATTAGTTTTTATTTCTACTACTAATGCTGTTAATCTTACTGATGGTTTGGATGGATTGGCTACAGGACTATTAATTGTTGCCCTTATTGCTTTTGCTATAATTTGTTGTACTCAAGGAGAAAAAAATTTAGGAATATTTTCTGTTATTATTATACTTTCTTGTTTAGGATTTTTAATATACAATTTTCATCCAGCCCAGATTTTTTTAGGAGACGTTGGTTCTTTAGGATTAGGTGGATTTCTGGCAGCTATAGCGATCTTTAGTAATAGTGAATTATTTTTATTGCTGATTGGAGGTGTTTTTGTTATAGAAACATTATCAGTGATTATCCAGGTCCTATCTATACAACTGTATCATAAACCTATCTTTATGATGAGTCCTTTACATCATCATTTTGAAATGATGAAATGGAAAGAAGTTCACATAGTTTCCTTATTCTGGGGAATTGGGGTTCTATTTGCTTTATTAGGTTTACTTGCTTATCCGTTTTAAAATATAAATTAAGAGATTTAAAAAATAAAATGAGAAGGAATAAATAACAAATTAAATGAGTTTATCTGAAATGAGACAGCCAGATTATATCTTAATAGCCACTATCTTTATTTTACTTTCTTTTGGCGTGATTATGGTATTTAGTTCTAGCTATGTTATGGCTTATAAATGGTATGGTAACAGCTTCTATTTTTTTACCAAACAGGCTATCTATGCTTTGATTGCCACTATAATATTTTTTATAACTGCTAATATTAATTATCTTCACTGGCGAAAATTTGCCATACCTATTTTAATTATATCCATATTTTTATTGTTATTACTTTATATACCGGGACTGGCCAGATATATAAGAGGAGCGAGAAGATGGCTTAGCCTGGGACCTGTTTCTCTTCAGCCCTCTGAGGTGGCAAAATTTGCCCTTATTCTCTATACAGCTGATTGTTTAACCAGGAAAACAACAGAAGATATTGAAACTTTTGTGCGGGGAATTTTACCGGTATTTATTATCACAATTCTTATTTTCTTGTTAATTTTTGCTCAACCTGATTTTAGCACCAGTATTGTAATTATTGCTTGTTCTTTTATCATGCTTTTTATGGGAGGAAGTAGAATTACTCAATTATTTGCCTTAATTACTCTTTTGATTCCTCCAGGCATTATTATGATGTTAGGAGAAGAGTACCGCAGAATAAGATTGCTCTCTTTTTTAAACCCCTGGCAGGATCCTTTAGAAAGTGGATTTCATATCATCCAATCGCTATTAGCTCTTGGTAGTGGTGGAATAAGTGGAGTAGGTATTGGAGCAAGCAGGCAGAAATTTTTTTACCTTCCTGATCAACATACTGATTTTATTTTTTCTATTATTGGTGAGGAATTAGGATTTATAGGTACCCTTGCGGTGATTATTTTGTTTCTTATTTTTTTATGGAGAGGATTTCTGATAGCAATAAAGACAGAAGATAATTTTGGTTCATTGTTGGCTGCCGGGATTACCACTTTAATTGTCTTTCAAGCAGTAGTTAATATTAGTGTGGTAACCAAATTAATTCCTACCACAGGAATTACTTTACCATTTATTAGCTATGGTGGTTCTGCACTTATTGTTAATATGTTTTGCTGTGGTATCCTTTTAAATATTTCTAAAACTGTCACCAGAGAAAATGGGACGGTTTGATTTTATGAAAATTATCATTACCGGGGGAGGAACAGGAGGTCACATATATCCAGGGATAAGTTTAGCCAGAGAATTTCAAAAAAGAGATAAGAATAATGAAATTATTTTTATAGGAGCTGAACAGAAAATGGAGTCAGAGATTATTCCCCAAGAGGGTTTCCCATTTCTTGCTTTAAGAGTAAGAGGACTAAAAAGAGAGATATGCCTGGAAAATATTTTTACTCTATGGTTATTTTTTTGTTCCCTGGTAACCTCCTATAAAATAATTAAAAAGTTCAAACCTGATTTAGTAATTGGAACTGGCGGTTATGTTAGTGGCTCAGTTGCTCTAATTTCCTCCCTAATGGGTATTCCTACTTTTATTCATGAGCAGAATGTTATTCCTGGGCTTACTAATAAATTTTTATCTTTAACCAGCAGGAAAGTATTTACCAGTTTTCCTGAATCAAAGAAATATTTCTTTAGAAAAAGTAGAATAGAATGTTTAGGTAATCCAGTGCGGGAAAATATATGGTTTGGTGACCGAAATAAATTAATACCCAGAACTAATTTAGTAAACCATAAAAGAACAATATTAGTATTTGGAGGGAGTAAAGGAGCAAGAGTTATCAACCAGACTTTTTTAGAATGCCTGGATTTGATTGATGGGTCATTATGGAAAGAATGGCAGGCGTTAATCATAAGTGGTAAAGAAGATAGTAATGACTTAAAAAGGAAGATGAATAATTCAAAATATAAAGAGATAATTCATATTACATCTTACTTACATCAGATAGAGGATGCTTATGATCTTGCTGATTTAGTAATTTGTAGGGCTGGCGCAACTACCATAGCAGAGCTTACTGCCAAAGGAATAGCAGCTATATTAATACCATACCCTTATGCTACCGGGAATCATCAATTTTACAATGCCCGTTATTTAGAAAGACAACTTGCGGCCATAGTAATTACAGAGGACAAACTTACTAAGGAAAGGCTGGCAGATGAATTAGCAACACTGATGCTTGATCAAGAAAAACGTGATTTGCTTGCTCTAAATAGTAAAAAAATTGGTAATCGTAAGGCTGCTCAGGAAATAGTAAGTTCTGTTTATAATATTTTAGAGAAGTAAAGTAAAGGAGTAAGATATTCAAGGGGAATTCTTCCCCTTGAGAACCCTTGAATTAACATCAACCTATAATGTTTATTATTCTTTTTGATATTTTATCTTCTATATTTTGTCTTGGTATTTTTAAAGAATATTTTATAGTATCGGAATTTCAAAAAAAGTTCCGATACTATAAAATATTCTCTTAGAAAACTATTTGCTTCAGGGATGAAATAGAGTAAACTATTATTGAAAATAGTTGACTCATTAATTTAATTTAGGAGTTGTCAAGGGGAGGGTAAAGGTGAATATAGTATATCGTATTACGTATAACGTATATCGTTTAAATACAGTTGCTAGTCGGAATGTATTTCAGGGGTTTCAAGGGGGAACACCCCGTCCCTTCGGGACACCCCTCTCAAGAGGGGAATTCTTCCCCCTGATTATCTTGTTTGCAAAACAAGATAGCATTTCTTTTAAAAGTATTGTTCTTTGTTTTTTAATTAGCATTTAAACTACATACTGAATACTATATACTCAATACTAATAAAAGAGGGGTTTCAGGGGATACCTCCCCTGAATATCTTGTTTGCAAAACAAGATAGCATTTTCTTGAATTGTATTTTCTTTCAGGGGTTGTCAAGGGGAAGGATTCCCCTTGAATATATTGTTTGCAAAACAAGATAGCATTTTCTTGAAAGAGAGAGGTTTTAGGGGACAGAGTCCTCTGATAAATTATATTGATAGTTTAATGAAATTCTGATCTATACAAACTAATATTCTTATTTCTTAATTAGAATTTACTATATACTCAATACTCTATACTGAATACTAATAAAAGAGGGGTTTCAAGGGGAAGAATTCCCCTTGAATATATTGTTTGCAAAACAAGATAGGTTTTTTGAAAAGTGATTTTTCTTTATTTTTACTAGCATTTAAACTATATACTCAATACTCTATACTGAATACTAATAAGAGAGGGGTTTCAGGGGATACCTCCCCTGATTATCTTCTGGGAAAGGATTTTTATGAACGATAAAGGCAATCATGTTCATTTTATAGGTATTGGTGGAGCCGGAATGAGTGGGATCGCTTCAATTTTATTAGAATTGGGCTATCAAGTGAGTGGTTCTGATCTACAAAGCAATGTTTCAACTGAAAGATTAAGTAATAAAGGTGCCTTAATTTATAAAGGTCACCATAGCAGTCATGTAGCAGGGGCAAATTTAGTTGTCATATCCTCAGCAATTAATGCCGAAAACCAGGAAGTACTTGCTGCCAGAGAAAGTAATATAGAAATTATCTCCAGAGCTGAAATGCTTTCCCGTATTATGCAACAGAAATATCGCATTGCCATTTCTGGTACCCATGGTAAGACCACTACTACCTCTATGATAAGTTTATTACTGGAAAAAATGAACCTGGATCCCACTATCGCCATTGGAGGAGAAGTAAATGATATTGGAGGGAATGCCAAGTTAGGTAAAGGAGATTATGTGGTAGTAGAAGCTGATGAGAGTGATGGTTCCTTTTTATTACTTAATCCCAATATAGCAATTGTTACTAATATTGAAAATGACCACCTGGATTATTTTACCAATCTGGAAAAAACTAAGGATAGCTTTAGACGTTTTTTGGAGAAAGTACCTCCTGATGGGTGTATTGTATTCGGGTACGATTGTCCCAATGCCAGAATGGTGGTTGAAAATAATATATCCAAAAGACATATTATCTCTTATGGTTTTCATCAATATGCCCAGATGAAAGCAGTAAACCCAAGTTTTTTAAGAAATTCTTCTAGCTCTGATATTTATTTTAAACAACATAAATTAGGAATATTAAAACTGAATATTCCTGGATTTCATAATATCTCCAATGCTCTGGCGGCTATTACTACTGGCTTGGAGCTGGGACTTAAATTTCAGGATATAACCGAAATATTATATCATTTTAGGGGTGTAAAACGAAGACAGGAAATTATTTTTCAGCTCAATGATAATTTTCTAATTATTGATGACTATGGACATCATCCTTCAGAAATAAAGGCTACTTTAAAGGCAATCCACCAGGGATGGCCAGGTTACAGAATTATTACTATTTTTCAACCACATCGCTATACCAGGACCAAACTATTATTGGAATATTTCGGTACTGCCTTTCAAGACTCTCAGGTGGTTATTGTTAATGATATTTATCCTGCCAATGAAAAACCTATTCCCCATATTTCAGCAACATTAATATATCAAAAAATAAAGGAACACAAAGGAGAACATGTTTATTATTTACCCGGGAGGAAAGAGACTGTTCCTTTCTTAACTGATTTAATAACTAAGGGCGATATTGTGATAACTATGGGAGCTGGTGATGTGTGGAAGATAGGTCAAGAGTTAGTTAAAAAATTTAAAATCATTGAAAGAAAAATACAAATGGAATATTAATGTATGTATAACCAAGAGCTGATCTGGAGAGAAATTAAAAAGTGTCACTTAGATGAGGAAATCAGACGTAACGAGTTATTGAAATATCATACTTCCTGGAAAATCGGTGGTATTGCCGATTTTTTTTGTATCCCTTCCCATCAGGACCAGTTAAACAAGATATTATTTTTTGCTCTAAAATATAATTTACCACTCTACATTATGGGAAATGGTTCAAATATCTTGGTACCCGATGAAGGAATTAGAGGACTGGTAGTTAAAGTTGCTCGAACTATCGACAAAATTGAATATTCTGATAAAATGATAAAAGTAGGTGCTGGAATTCTGTTACCCACTTTGACCAAAAGTACCTTTAAAAAAAGTCTTAGTGGGCTTGAATTTGCCGCCCACATTCC